>CAYSOI010000516.1:0-3406 GCA_964432425.1 uncultured Opitutales bacterium
TGGGGATGGATGTTTGCAAGCCGGGGCGAATGTGGCTGTCGGGGAGCAGGGCGATCTTACAACGTAGGGAACCCAGGTGTACTTTGTTATCTTCGATTGAATTCATTGAGGGAAAAGGAGACCTTGGGCAGATGGAGCCCCCTTTGGTTGCAAGGCATCAAATTACCTTGAGTAAAGTAACAGATGGCTGCCTCTCTCCTGGGTATAGTCTGCTTCTACTTGGAGTGAGTCGCCTCGTTAAGATTTCGGCCACCGGGCACTGACTTTCTGTAGCCAGTTTCTGGCAATCAATTCGTGACCTTGTGGGAGTGGATGAACTCCATCCCAAATCCAGTGTTCGGGAGGAGCGATTTTGGTGGCGGCATCAAAGAGTTCCTGAGTACGGACATGGACGGCATTGTAGTCCTTGGCCAATTTGGTGACAACGGCTCCCATTTTGTCCGTCTTGGAACGACGGGCCTTCCAGGCATTTTCATCCTTCAGTCTTCCGCTCTTGAGAACAAAGGGGTCGAGTAACACCAACTTCAATTTCGGATTCGCCTTGAGACTTGCATCCAGAATGAATCGAAAATCGGATTCAAATGCTTCCGGCGTCACTCCCCTGCCAACATCATTTGTACCAATCAGAATGCTCAGTAGATCCGGCTTCATTCCAATGGCATCCTTCTCCCACCGGGCTTTCAGGTTAGCGACCGTATTGCCACTGATGCCTCGGTTGTAGACATCCAGTTGAGCCTCGGGCATATCCACGCCCAATCTAGCCGCGATGAGATACACATAACTGTGACCGAGATAATGATTCCGGTCCTTCTGATTTCGGCCCCATTTCATATCGGTAATGGAGTCCCCCTGGAACAGGAGCCGACTGCCTTTTTCGAAAGCAGGCAGAGCATATTGATAACCTTTGGGGGAAGCTAAAATTTTGCCAGAGCCCAAGACGCAGGAACCCAGCAGAGAATGGAGAAGAATTTGACGACGTTGCATGATCGAATCGGTTAAATGATTAAGTGGTTTACCATTTCCAGTTCGGCCCATCAGTAAGAACATCCGCATGAATGGAGGCCATGGCTTTTTTCATTTCTGCCAACTTCTTTGGATGGGATTTTGAAAGGTCTTTGGTCTGAGCCAAATCTTCCCGCAAATTGTACAACTCGTAGGATACAATTTTGGCCTGTTTGATCCAAGGCATGTCGACGGGAGAAAGACCATGGGAGAACTTCTTGGGAGGCTTTTCCAGATACCCTAGAAGACTGTAATCCCCCATCCGCATCGCTGCGGCCGGTTCGACTCGGTAGAAAAACCAGAAGAGAGGCTGGGTTCGATCCAGACACTTGCCGTTCAGCATAGGCATCCAACTGGTACCATCCAACTTCACGCCTTTGGGACGGGCAACTTCGGTTGCATCACAAAGAGTCGGCAAGAGGTCGAGGTGACTGATGGTTTCGTGGCGGATCTGGCCAACTGGAATCTTCTTCGGCCAACGCAGAATTCCCGCTTCCCGTTGACCACCTTCATAAACAAAGGACTTCTTCCCTCTCAGACCTTGATTAGAGAAAGCATTCACTCCCCCATTGTCTGAAGTCAGAAAGACAAATGCATTCTCTTCCCGCCCCAACTCCTTAAGCTTATTCATCAACCTGCCAAAGGCGATGTCCACATTTTCAATATTGGCATAATAGAGAGCATCTTTCTTCTTCATCCCTCTGGCTTCGTACTTGGCGACCAACTCTGGAGGCGAGGCGATCCTGGAATGCGGTTCATGAAACCAGACACAGGCAAAGAGATTCTGTTCTTTCGGCACCTTCTCCATCCATTCGTTTGTTTCATCCACCACGACCTGACAGGAATACCCTTTCACTTGGCCAATGGCTTCACCATTGCGGACAAAGTTGACTGGATTCAGGTGGTTGGGCTTTGCGTTATTGGAAGTGCCCAGAGAGTGATCAAAACCCTGCTGGTTCGGCCCAGGTTGCTCCCGGTATTCCAGACTGGAGAGATGCCATTTCCCAAAGTGACCAGTGGCATAACCTTCCTTCTTCAGGATTTCCGCAATGGTGATCTCTTCATCCGGCAAATGCATGGGATGGTTGGGGGGAATGTAGCTGTACAAACCTACTCTTGGAGGAATCCGCCCCGTCAACATACCTGCCCGTGAGGGTGAACAATTCGGAGCCGCTGCATGGCAATCCGTAAAACGAATTCCTTCCTTTGCAAATGCATCAATATTGGGAGTATCCACCTTGCTCCCATAGCACCCAAAGTCTGTATACCCGGAATCATCCAGCATGACCAAAACCACGTCAGGCCGAGCGGCGGAAAGGAGGGTTTGAATATTAGCAATGCAAAGAACGAAAAACAGGAAATGGATTCTCATATTTCCATGTCATCAGATTGAAGCTTATCACACAAGCCTTACAAAACAAAGAATCAGCTATGAATCAGATGCCCATAGCCCCAACGGGGCGTAACAGGATAGCCCAGGGTGGCCAACCCTGGGTATGATCATGAGATAATGATCAAGCTCTGAAAGAGCGTAACAATTTAAAGGCAGAAGTTAGAGCTGTGTTACGCCCCTTCAGGGCTAAAGTTACTTCCATATGCTTTTCCCAGGGTTACCACCCGAGGCTGTCTTGTTACGCCCCGTTGGGGCTGTTTGAATGCTCAATTTCATTGATCCAACGAAGCCTTTTTTGCCTTTTTGCTTCTTCAATAATTTCGAGGGCATCGAACTCAGCAAAATCATCAGGGCCAGTAGTCATTCCAGCTGCAATCTCATTGTGAAGAAACTCCCATTTCTTCTCATCGTCATCAATTTTATCGTCGGACATAACTCACTAAATCTTCTCCGCCGTAAAGCTGACCCTGTACTCTCTGGTCGGATCACAGTTTCGCGGATTGGGAATCAGGATGTAGTTATCGTTAATGACAGGTTCAAGATCCTTGCCTTCGACGATTTCAATGCTCTTCACTCGGTGAGGCAAAAAGTGGACAATGGGTCGCCAACCACGTTGAGCACCATTGGTATTCACGGGTTTGAAGGAGGCTTCTCCGAGCTTTGGGTTTATGCTGAAAGTGTTCTTCTGATCTTTGATTTCGAGTTTCTGACCGTAAGAGCGTTTGCCTTCAGCCATTCGAGCTTCCCTTTCAAGGCCTGAACTACTGGCTTCCCGTTGGCATTTTCATTCGTCTGTTTGGAGACAACGACAGCATATTCGCCGGAAGTTGATTTCGCTGCAACCAAGGTGTTGGTGGCAACAACAAGAAGAGATGTGACAAGCAGGATGAAGACTTTGAGGCAATTCATAGGATCGATGGTTGCCTGTCACTTCATCTTGCAGAGACGATTAAATCAACAAGCAAAACAGGCTACACCATCAACTCCGTCAAAGCACCCTTTTGAGGAACA
>CAYSOI010000517.1:0-3397 GCA_964432425.1 uncultured Opitutales bacterium
GAAGCGTATGCGACTCTGTAGGTTTCGAGAGTTATGAAATGCTGTGGGTTGTTTTTAGCCGAAGAATTTGTCGAGTTCGCGGCGGTCTTTTTTGGTGGGGCGGCCTGTGCCGTGTTCCCGTAGGATGTCACGGCGTTTTTCAAATTCTTCGTGTGGGGTGAGTTCTTCGAGGTATTGGGGGACGAGTTTGGCTCCGACTCTTTTGTCGAGGAGGGCCAGTACTTTGAAGGTGCGGTGAATGCCTTCTTTGGTGACTTGGAGTTCATCGTCGGGTTTGACTTCGGAGGAGGGTTTGACGCGTCGGGAATTGAGTTTGACGAGTCCTGCTTTGCAGCTGTCTGTGGCAAGGGTACGTGTCTTGAAGATGCGTACACACCAGAGCCATTTGTCGATTCTCATGTGGCTGATCTGCTTTGGAAAAGAAAAGACGCCTCACCCGGAATCGGGAGAGGCGTCTTGGTTAAAAGTTCGTTATTGGAAGGAACACTTAGCCTTCGATAACAATAAACCGGGCTTTGCGGTCTTTGGACATGATGGAGGTGTCGGCGTCCTCGGTGGCTTGTAGGTCACCCTGTGAGCTTACGGAGACTTTGTTGGGAGATACTCCCATTGCCAGTAGGTATTCCTTCACGGAGGAGGCACGGCGTTCTCCCAGAGCGATGTTGTATTCTGTGGTGCCTTTCCAGTCACAGTGACCTTCCACGATTACGGATGACTGGGCATTGCTCATCAGGTAGTTGGCCACGTTTTCGACTTTGGCTCTTTCGGCTCCTGTGAGACTTGATTGGTCAAAGCCGAAGTAGACGGGTTCAAATAAATCACGGCTGGGGTCATGAATGCCTGCTCCAAAGCCCGGCTGGTCTTCGCGATCTACCAGTACGCCGTCGTCCGGGTCAAATACGTCCGGAAGGTCTGGAGCTCCTGGGGCGCCAAAACCATCCTCGTTAAAGCCGGTTGTGCTGTCAGGGCGGGTTGGGTTTGTTAAACCATCGCCTAACTCGGGTAACGTATCGTCTGCGGATACTTCATCTTTTTTCTTACAGCCAGTTACTCCGATGCAGAGAACTGCCATGAAACCAAGCGAAATTAGCCCAGTAAATTTTTTCATCTTACCAATCCTTTTATTTTGTAGTTTGCCTCTTTATCTCATTAAGCCGTAGCTTAACCATGTAAAACAATAGTCTATGGCGTTTGGTTCAATAAAAAATTTTATAGAAACTGAAAATTTTTCCATTTCTCCGGAATGGTCTTGCTTTTTGGTGGATAACGGTTCGCTACGTGCGGAACCGACTTTGCATTTGAGGAATGTTGCCCGTGAGTTGGGTGGTTTTCTGGAAGTTCCTGTGCATCCGGTGAGTCTGTTGCATTCGAGCAAAGTGGATGCCGGGTTATTGGGTGGGATGTCGGCACAGCTGTTGGAGCCTATGGTGAGTCAGTTTTTGAAGTTTCCAGAGTATCAGAATGTGTTGGTCGTTCCCCAATTCTTTGGGCCGAGTCGGGCTTTGACGGATTATCTTCCGGAGCGCTTGGATCGTTTACGCAAGGAGAGGGGAGAGGTGGAGATCCGGCAGGCGGATTGTTTGCTGAATTTGGAAGATGATTCGGCGGAGACTCTGGCGGAGGTCATCAAGGACCGGGTTCTGGAAGTGATCGATACAAACTCCAAAGAATGTCAGTTACCGCAGGTTGTTTTGGTGGATCATGGTTCGGCGTTAAGTGGTGTGAATGCGGTGCGTAAGGCGGTGGCTGTGCATTTGAAGGAGATCCTTTCTGACGGGATTCATGATTTGGTGGATTGCAGTATGGAAAGTCCGGATGGAGCGGAGGTGGTTGAGAATCCTTTGTTATCTGAAGTTTTGCCCCACCTGTCTCCAGATTACCCGGTCTTGTTGGCCATGATGTTTTTTGCGGAGGGAAAACATGCGGGGAGGGGAGGCGATGTGGAGCGAATCTGTAAGGAGTCAGGAGTGCAAAATTGGTTTAGAACGGAGACGATAGGGAATCATCCTTTGTTGATTCAATTGTTGGCGAAGCGGGCTTGGGATGCGGTATGACTTGGTGGCTTGCCAGTTACGCCAATATTTCCAAGATGTGGTCCATGATTTTGGCGGAATTCTCACTACCTGGCATTTATCTGATCGTTTTTTTTCTGGGTTTGCTGGTCTTGTTGAGAGTGGTGTTTGAGGGTGTTGGTTCTTTGACGGTAGGATGAGCCCTCTTTCCTCATTTCTGGATCATCTTGCCCATGAGCGTAGGCTTTCGGACTATACTCTGCGGAATTATCGGCATGCGATTCTGAATTTTTTTGAATGGATTGCGAAGGATGCAGGTCAGGATGTATCCGGAAATGCTCCTGAATTCTATGACCTGAATTGGCTACAATCACAAAAGATGGATCGAAAAACGATTCGTGATTTTGTGATCGAACAACAGATAGCTCTTTCCAGGCGGACTTTGCATAACCATGTCTCGGGGTTGCGGACTTTCTTTCATTTTTGTCGCAAGCAGGGGTGGGTAGAGAGCAATCCGTTTCATCAATTGGTGTTACCCAAACTGGCCAAAACGTTGCCAAAGTTTCTCAGTGAGGCTCAATGTATGGAATTGATCAAGGGGCCAGCGAGGCTTTTGCAAAATCAGGCGATCAGCGGTTTTGAGGCTTGTCGGGATCAGTTGATTCTTGAATTGCTTTATGGTGCGGGACTTCGGGTGAGTGAACTGGTTGCTCTGACTTATGGGCAAATTGATTCAGCACAGGGGGTTGCCCGAATTGTGGGGAAAGGGAGAAAGGAGCGTTTGTGTCCACTGGGAAAGGCTGCGTTTGCCTGCCTTACTTATTTTCAGCAGAATTTTGCCACAGATTCCGGTCTGGACGCTCCTATTTTGATTGATCCTAAAGGGGCTCCCTTAACGCCGAGGAAAGTGCAGCTTCTGTTAAAGAATTACCTGAGTCTGGCTGGGCTTCCTCTTGATATTTCTCCTCATAAGCTTCGGCATTCCTTTGCGACGCATCTGCTCAATAATGGTGCGGATTTACGTGTTGTGCAGGACTTGCTGGGGCATGCCAATCTTTCCACCACTCAAATTTATACGCATTTGACGGTGGATCGTTTGAAGGCGGTCTACAGTCAAGCACATCCTAGAGCCAAAGCGGCATCTTAGCATTTCAGCCCATTTAAAATGGAAGAATGTTCCTTATCGCTTGGTGAAGAGGAGACTGTGGAGGATGGAGTCCCGGAGTTTTCTCAGGGTCATATACTTTTCTGGGAGTGACATTCTGGCCATTGGGGGCGGCCGCATGTCCGGCGGGGAAGATGACTTTCCACAAATCCCGTAGTCGAGGTTGGCCAAGGGTTCCTGTGATTCTAAGTGGATTGGCTTTAAACAGGCGATAGCCATC
>CAYSOI010000518.1:0-3396 GCA_964432425.1 uncultured Opitutales bacterium
AAGTCGATATCACCTTCAACAAAGAGGGCGAAATGTTCACCTGGGATGCGGACATGGAGTGGGATGTCGGGACTCCCTGGTATCGACCGACCCGAGTGAATCACATCGTTTCCGGTGGAGAATATGGATGGCGTTGGGGAACCGGAAAATGGCCGGACTGGAGGGCCGACGCTTTGCCATCCAACCTCGATACAGCTCTAGGGTCACCAACCGGCATGGAGTTTGGAACCAACAGCCACTTCCCTGAAAACTATCAAAACATGCTCTACATGGCGGATTGGCAAAATGGTCGCATTCTGGTGGCAACAACGGAGCCCTCCGGAGCCAGCTACCGAATGACCTACAAAGCTTTCATTGAGGGCTCCGTTCTCAATGTGTCCGATCTAGTATTCGGACCGGATGGAGCTTTGTATTTCATCACCGGCGGTCGAGGTTCCCAGTCGGGATTGTATCGGGTTCGCTATACGAAACATGTAGATCCACCCTGTGCATCCAAGCCCGATAGGATCTCTCAAAATGCACGGCAACTGCGTCGCAAACTGGAGAGCTTTCATACCCGCCAAGTTCCGGATGCCATTCCACTGGCAATGAAACATCTGGAGTCCAAAGACCCATGGATTCGTTTTGCCGCACGATTGGCACTGGAGCGACAGGAGGTGAAATCTTGGAGAAAACAAGTTTTGGAAAAGAAGCCAATTCATGGACTGATGGCACTATCCAGAGTGGGGCAAACAGAAGACCTGCAACCCATTCTGTCCGCTCTCACTTCCCTCCCCTTGGAAAACCTGAGCACATCAGAACAATTGGCAGCTCTTCGTACAATGCAACTGGCATTCATTCGACTGGCGCCAAAGGAAAGTCCTCTCGAGAAACTCTCCCGGCGTCTCCAGAAATGGTACCCAACTCCAAACAAGCCAGTGAACCGAGAACTCCTTGAGCTGGTGGTTTATTTGCAATCGCCAGATATCCGCAACAAAGCCTTGGCTCAACTGGAGAAGGAACCGACTCAGGAAGAGCAACTCTTTATCGCCCAAACGCTGTTGCATCTTAAACAGGATTGGAACCTGAACTCCCAACGCCAAATCCTGACGTGGCTTCTTCAGGCAAAACAATTTCGGGGTGGGCGGCTGTTACAAACTGCATTCAAGAACCTGAGGACCGACTATCTCAACAAATTCGGAGAACCGACAGACCCAATGCTTAAGGAACTTACCCGAAAAGTTCTCGATGACACACCGGCTCCGCTCATCGTTTCGACTCCTGGATCGTTCGTCAAAGTTTGGCAGATGAGTGATTTCAAGAACGTAGAGGTACACCTGAAAACCCGGAACATTGAAAACGGTCGCAAGGCCGCTGCTCAAACCATGTGCCTGGTTTGTCACAAGATTGGGGACGAAGGTGGAATGGTCGGGCCGGACTTAACGCAAGTAGGGTCACGCTTTGATAGCCAGGCCCTGCTCGAATCCATCCTTGAACCCAGCCAAGTCATTGCCCCCAAGTATCGTGCCGTCACCTACAAAATGACGGACGGAGAGACCGTCTCTGGAATTGCCGCTGGGGTATGGGGCAAGAAACTCCGCATCGAAGTCAATCCACTAACACAGCAGTACATCGAAATTAACCGAGCCGACATCGAAACCACAGAACCTGCCACCATTTCCACAATGCCTCCTGGATTGATCAATACTCTGACCAAAGAACAGATTCTGGATTTGTTGGCATACTTACAACAAGCCGGGAACCCGAATTGATTCAAAAGCCATGAAATACCTAACCCTTGCCATCTTCAGTTTCGGGCTACTTCAAACGCTTTCTTCAGCAGAAAAGACACAAGAAAACCTCTGGTTTCGGGAGGACTTTACCGAAACGCCACCGGAAGTTCCTGTGCAACAAAAGCATCTCGCCAACCCGGACTTGATCCTGAAACGCCTGGGGCCTTCCGAGGACAAGATCAAAAGGAGCTTTCACGTCAACAAACCGGGCGACCCGCATTATGTCTGGTCAGGATTGTGTGAAAAGACCTGGGCCATCGCATTCGAACACAAGAAGCTACCTGCCAATCTTTCCAAGTCCGGCAAAGTTCGTTGGCGTACCAAGCAAGGAGCCGACCATGTTCTTTATGTCATTTTGAAGTCTCCTAAAGATGGCTGGCTGGTCTCCAGCAAAGGAACGCCTTCCTCCAAGAACTGGATTGTTTCCGAAATCAATCTGACTACATGCCAGTGGTACAAGCTGGACATTGAAACCATCACCAAAGGTGAGTTGGTCAAGACCCCGGATCTTACCGAAATCCAAATCATTGGATGCACGGATCTCAAACCAGGAGGACGAAGCAAAGCCTGCTCCCGTCTTGATTGGATCGAAGTTTACAGTAAATAATTCTCAAGCCTTTGAAATGAAATACTATCTGATCCTCTTTCTCTTCGTCACTGATCAACTCCACGCCAACCTCTCGGAAACCGCAGGCATCGTAACCTCGATCAACAATGGCAAACCAGGAGAAACCATCGAGATTCCTGCCGGACGATTTGTTATTGATCAGCAACTTCGCCCCAAGGCAGGTATGACCATCAAAGGAGCAGGTATGGACAAGACCATCCTTGTGCCCGTCCCGACCTGGAAACCTTCCGTCAAAACACTCCCTGATCCGGAAACCAATGTCAGCAAAATGGACACCAGTGGTTACTTGATTCAACTGGAGAAAAAAGCCGAAAACATCACCATCTCCGACCTCACATTGACTGGACCCAATCTACACGGAGCCATTTACGGTTTTGGGAACGTGAACCTGCACATCCACAACGTCAAAGTGCAGGACTTCCTCGCCTCAGGAATTCGGTCTCATGCGATGAAACAATCCAAGATTCATGACTGTGAATTTATCGATGCTGGAGGACGTTGGAAACGCGGTGGCATTCCCGGCAAAGATGGAGGCATTTCCGGCGGTGCGATCTTTGGAGTATGGACCCGCAACACCGAGATCTTCAATAACCGCTTTACCCGGACTCAGGAAGGCAAGGAACACGGCCACTACGGGATCAAAGGCCGACAGTTCATTGATTGCCGCATTCATCACAACACCATCGACGTCAACTTCTCCATCGAACTCCCCTTCGAAAACGACGAAAACGTGGAGATTGATCACAACGTATGCCACGGCACTCTTTCCTTACCCAAATACAAAGGCGGCAAGACCGGGATCAAATCCAGCTTCCATGTCCACAACAACTGGATCACCAAATCCTATGCCATCGAGTTCTCCCGCAATCATGTGGAAGTGAATGAAAACTTCTTTGATTTTTCGACCGAAGATGACGGCGGCAACCTTGTCTCCGAATTCAGCAAAGTTCTCTCCCCTGGCCCAGCCATCTTCCACAACAATTTGATCAAGAACCC
>CAYSOI010000519.1:0-3395 GCA_964432425.1 uncultured Opitutales bacterium
TAAAGCTCAGTACTCAGGCACCTTTGAAAGACTTCAAAGTGACCGATGTTTCACGGCTATGGGCTGAAACTGAGTAACACCGAGGCAACACAATCGTCTCCAACAAACAGGCACCATTTACCAGTTCTTTGCATACCAGTTGAGGCTGGGAATGCCTTTTTGATGGAGTAAAGGAGTAATGGAGCAATGGGGTATGGCAATCGCCGCAAAACGTGTCCATCACTCCACCAATTTCAAGCTAGAATCCCCAATAACCAGGCACGAAGTGCCGACAGCATATAGCCATGGGTGCCAACCCATGGAACCAGAGCGTAAAAATTCAAGCCGCGTAGCGGCGACAGCAAAGTTACAGGATCGACTTTCGGCCATGCCCCCTGAAAAGACCCCAAAGACAACATTCCTTAATTTCTGCACAAGACTTGAAGAACTCTAGCTCAATGCATCCCACCAAATTGCAAGAATCACAACATCCCCCTTTCAAAAGATTATTTTCTGAATCATTGACCAACGAAGGGTGGACATTCCTGTCCGCCGTATGTGGGTAAGGCTTTGAAACATAGCGGGTAGGAAAACCCGCTCTCCGGTATACTGAGTTCATTCATCCGCAGCAAATTTTCCCATTGACTAAGAACCAGCGGACTAACCCCTTCCTGCCCGCCTTCTTCAGGTGAATAAGAGGTGCAAAAATCGCTTCATCAACAATGATGCAAATTTTCTATTGACGTCACATAGAGCCATAGCATTTTATTGCATCATTGCCGATGAAGCACAAACTCATTCCGCTCAAAAACCTTGCCCGGATCACACCAGGCTACCCGTTCAGAGGAAAGATCAACGAAGTTAAGAATTCGGGTATTTTCTCGATTCAAATGAAAGACACATTCCGGGACACTGGGATTGAGTGGTCAAAATGCATTGAAACCGTACTCCCTGGCAAACGGAGTCCCTATTGGCTCCAACCTTCTGACATTCTTGTCGCTGCACGGGGAAACCAGAATTATGCGGTTCAAGTTGGCCAGGGAATCGCCGAACGAAAAGCAGTCGCCTCCCCCCATTTTTTTATCGTGAGCAACACAAAGTCAGAAGTTGCGGCGGAGTACCTGACATTCGCCCTGAATTATGGTCCCTGCCAATCCTATTTTCGCCGCGAAGCCGAAGGCAGTCTCACCAAGAGCATACGTCGTCCCATATTGGAAAACGCCCCCATTCCCCTCCCCTCTTTTGAAATACAACTTTCGATCGTCGCTATTGCCAAAACCGTGCAACAGGAACGGAAACTGGCAGAAGATTTAATCCAAAACGGCGAAACTCTCCTTCACTCACTTGCCAACCAATTCGCAAAATAAAACCCACAACTTCAAGAAATGACAGACACCGCAAATCAAGACTCCATCAACAAAGCCCTTTGGGCAGCCTGTGACACCTTTCGAGGGACGATCAGTGCTGACACCTACAAGGACTTCATTCTCACGATGCTCTTCCTCAAATACATCTCGGATGTATGGCAGGACCACTATGACGAGTATGTAAAAGAGCATGGTGACGAACCGGAACTCATTGAAGCCCTCATGGAGAGCGAACGCTTCAAGCTCCCCAAGGACGCTTCCTTCTATGCCCTCTACGACCATCGTCACGAGCCAGGCAATGGCGAACGCATCGATCAAGCCCTGCATGCCATTGAAGAAGCCAATGGCACCAAGCTGAAGGATGCAGGCAAGAGTGTCTTCCAGGACATCTCCTTCAACACTGACAAGCTGGGCGAGGAAAAACAGAAGAACACCATCCTCCGCCACCTCCTCGAAGACTTCGCCAAGCCTGAAATGAATCTCCGCCCGAGTCGTGTTGGCAGTCTCGATGTCATTGGAAATGGATACGAATACTTGATCAAGAACTTCGCCGCCAGCGGTGGACAAAAGGCGGGCGAATTCTACACGCCGCCAGAAGTCTCTGATCTCATTTCCGAGTTACTCGACCCGCAAACAGGCGACAGCATTTGCGATCCCGCTTGTGGATCTGGCTCCCTCCTCATGAAGTGCGGTCGCAAGGTCCGCGAACACCACAACAGCAAACGTTACGAACTCTTTGGCCAGGAAGCCATCGGTTCCACCTGGTCACTCGCCAAGATGAACATGTTTCTGCATGGCGAGGACAACCACAAGATCGAGTGGGGCGACACCATTCGCAACCCCAAGCTGCTCGATACAAACGGCAACCTGATGCACTTCGACATCGTCACCGCCAATCCTCCCTTCTCCCTCGACAAATGGGGACACGAGGACGCAGCTGACGACAAATTCGACCGATTCCGCCGAGGAGTTCCACCCAAGACCAAAGGCGACTACGCCTTCATCCTCCACATGGTCGAGACCCTCAAACCGAGTTCGGGTCGCATGGGAGTGGTTGTTCCACACGGCGTACTCTTTCGAGGATCGAGCGAAGGCAAGATTCGCCAGAAACTGATTGAAGAAAACCTGCTCGATGCCGTCATCGGTCTTCCCGAGAAACTCTTTTACGGCACGGGCATTCCCGCTGCCATTCTTGTATTCAAAAAGTCAAAGCAAGACGACTCTGTTCTCTTCATCGACGCTTCCCGTGAGTTCAAGGCAGGCAAGAACCAGAATCTGCTCGCAGAGGAAAACATCGAGAAGATTCTCGAAACCTACCGCGAACGCAAAGCCGTCGACAAGTACAGCTACCTCGCCACTCCCGCCGAGATCGCCGAAAACGACTTCAACCTGAACATTCCACGTTACGTCGATACCTTCGAAGAAGAGGAGGAAATCGACCTCATGGCCGTCCGTGCCGAACGAATACAGCTAAAACAGAAACTCGCCGGCCTCGAAGGCGAAATGGATCAATATCTAAAGGAGTTGGGTTATGGTGCCTGAAGGTTGGAAACATTTATACCCTGTTGAACTCGTGAGTTTCTTCTCTGGTTTTGCATTCAGCAGCAAAGACTCGACAGAGTCTGGTTGTCGATGGCTGAAAATCGCGAACGTAGGTATCGGTAGAATAAAGTGGGAAACCGAAAGTTATCTACCTGAGAACTATGCAGAGGAACATGAGAAGTTTCTACTTCAAAAAGGCGACGTTGTTGTTGCGATGACCCGCCCAACACTCGGTAACCAACTGAAGGTCGCGAGACTTGAAAGCGTGTCCGACCAATCGCTCCTGAACCAACGAGTTGCCAAGCTGGTAACAACACCGTTGGGAGACGCTGACTATATCTACCAAGTATTCAGGACTGAGAGTCTCGCCCACAAAATAAACCAAGCCCTTCTCGGAACAGACCCACCCAACCTCAGCGTCTCAATTCTCAGAAAATTTAAACTGCCAGTCCCTCCCCTTCCCGAGCAAAAGAAAATCGCGAAGATTCTGTCGACCTGGGACGAGGC
>CAYSOI010000520.1:0-3391 GCA_964432425.1 uncultured Opitutales bacterium
GGAGATCGCCGCTCCGATAATACTATCATCCAATTGGAAATTAATTTGGAGAATCGCTATAAAGATCACAACTTCCGCCTTGAAATGCATCCCGTCCCGCCCTTTATCCTCCATCTAGATTTATGACTATGAAAACATCATCCCTCCTCTTCTTCCTGTACCTGCTTCTCGCCGGGTTTGCTCATGCGGGTAAGCCCAACTTTATCCTCATCTTTATTGATGACCAGGGATACGGCGACCTCAGTTGCTTCGGCTCTGAAAAGATCAAAACCCCCAACATCGACCGCCTTGCCACCGAAGGCCGGAAGTTCACCAGCTTTATGGTCGCTTCACCGGTTTGTACACCTTCCCGTGCAGCTCTCATGACCGGTTGTTACCCCAAACGTGTGGGGATGCATCAGCATGTGCTTTTTCCATCTTCCACCAAAGGATTGAATCCTGAGGAACACACCATCGCCGACCATCTCAAGGGGCAGGGCTACAAGACGGCATGTTTTGGCAAATGGCACTTGGGACATCACAAGGAAGTGCTGCCAACTTCCAATGGTTTTGATACCTACTACGGGATCCCTTACTCCAACGACATGAACCACCCGGACAACAAGGGAAAACCCAAAGGCGGACCTGACGGAATGGACATTCTTTGGAAAGATCCTGAATCCACCCTTACCAAATGGAATACCCCTCTCTTTGAGGACGAGGAAATCGTAGAACTCCCCGTGGACCAACGCACCATTACCCGTCGCTGCACTCAGAAGGCGATCGACTTCGTAAAGAAGAACAAAGACGAGCAATTCTTCGTCTATGTTCCACACTCCATGCCCCACATTCCTCTCTATGTTCCCGATGATGTCCGCGACCCGAATGTGCTCAATGCCTACACCAACACCATCGAACACATTGATGCCGAAGTCGGCCGTCTCCTTGACACTCTCGACGACCTCAAACTCGCCGACAACACCTACGTTCTCTACACCACCGACAACGGTCCCTGGCTTCCCTTCAAACACCACGGAGGTTCCGCCGGACCTCTTCGTGAAGGAAAGGGAACGACCTTCGAAGGCGGCCAACGTGTGCCTTGCCTGATCCGTGGACCTGGCATCCCTGCCGGAACAGTTTGTAACGAACTTACCGGGACCATCGACGTGCTTCCAACTTTCGCATCCATCATCGGAGCCCCTCTTCCAAAAGGCAAAAAGATCGACGGACTCGACGCCTCCGGTCTCTGGATGGGCAAAAGCAACACCCCTCGCAAAGAATTCCTTCACTACACCTCCCGTGGTGACATCGAAGGCATTCGTAGCGAAGATTGGAAGCTGCTCGTCAAGAAGCCACGCCGTCCCCGTAACCAGAAGAACAAACCCAAGAATCCACCCAAGCCACAAATCATGCTCTTCAACCTCTGCTCAGATCTTGGAGAACAAAACAATCTCGCCGAATCCCACCCGGAAAAGGTGAAGGAGCTCCAAGCCCGTATGCTCGAACTCGACGCAGAGATAGCGGAGAATGCACGGTCACCCTGGTTTAAGCAGTAAGAGCACCGGGAACGCCGAGCTCCAGCTCGGCATTTATAAATCAATTTATCTTTTTCGGGCCAAGCTGGAGCTTGGCGTTCCCGGACAAACCGACTCCATAATTTACTATGAAAAACTCCATACTACCCATCTCCTTCCTTCTCCTTGCGGCCTCTCTCGCCGCCAAACCACTCCATGTCTACTTCGGCACCGGTGGCCGCGGTGCTGAAGGTATCTATCACTCCACCTTTAATCCGGACAACGGACGGTTTTCCACAGTTAAACTCGCTGCCAAGGTCGGCTCCCCCGGATTCCTGGCTCTCCATCCAGATGGCGACAAACTCTACGCAGCCGCCCGAACCAGTGAATTTGCTGGAGCAGTGGGCTATAAAGTTGGCAAAGATGGCTCCCTCACAGAGTTCACCAAACAACCAAACCCTGACGGCGGAGGTGCCCACATCGCGGTTCACCCTTCCGGCAAGTTCCTGCTGACGGCTCAATATGGTGGTGGTTCCACAGCACTCTTCCCGCTCAGCAAAGACGGCAAACTCGGCGAAGCCGTTGTCCATGAACACAAAGGCGGATCCAATGTTGTTCCTCGCCGTCAAACTTCTCCTCACCCACACTGGTGCGGCTTTTCCCCAGACGGCAAGTATGCCCTCGTCCCCGACCTCGGTCTCGACCAAATCGTGATCTACAAAGTCGACCTCAATAAACCCGCCATCACTCCCCACGGCACAGCCAACACCGTCCCCGGCGGTGGCCCTCGCCACATGCGTTTTTCCGTAGATGGAAAGTTCATTTACCTCCTCAACGAACTTAGCCTCTCCGTCACCACCTTCGCATGGGATGCTTCCAACGGAACCGCCAAAAAACTCTCCGTCACCCCCGCCATCTCCGAGGAAACCAAAGCCGCCGAATCCTTCAACTCCGCCGCCGAAATCCTCGTCCATCCGAGTGGCAAGTTTGTCTACTCCTCCAATCGTGGCCACGACACCGTCAGCGTTTACCAGGCCGACACCTGCACCGGAAACCTCGAAGTCATCCAGGTCCAACCCATCCGCGGAGCTTTCCCCCGAAACATCAACCTCGTTCCCGGAGCCAACTGGCTTCTCGCCGCCGGAGCCGACTCCAACACCGTCGCCGCCCACCGCATCGACCCCGAAACCGGAAAACTGACCTACCAAAGAGGTTCCATCACCAACGTACCTTCACCGATCTGTATCTTGTTTTGGAGTAAACGCTGAAGGCGTTTCGTAACAAAGCCCCAGGTTGGACACAAAAGTGGCCTACCTGGGGACATCCGAATACAATAATACCAACCCCGAAGGTGGTTGCGTAATCTCTGTATTGGTTACGCAACCACCTTCGGGGTTGATTCTATTTTGAACCATTATTCCAGGGTAGCCTGCGGCAACCCTTCGCTAAGGTACGAAATGCCGTTGGCATTTTAGCAAGTAGATAGGTGTTCTGCTGTAATGGAACTACTGCTGTCAATTTTCATTCCGAATCAGAGACATGAATTCTTCTTTGGATTGGATTCGTGTTGTTTGCTCATCCTTTAATTGTACGAATCCGATTGTTGCTTCATTCTTCAGCCAGCTTCTTGAAGTTGATCGATTTACTTCCTTAGCATTTGGAGAAAGGCTTGATGCCTCCTTCTTGTGTACTGTCTCTTCCCATTTTTGAGTCATATTTTCATTCAGGATAGTTTCACAAGATATTGATATTCATTCTTAGCTTCAAAGAAATATCGCATATCAATGGTTCGTTTGTAAATTCACATATCATGCGAACAATTGAAGAGATCAAAGATGCCATATCAGTTCTTCCAGATCCTTTGATCTCAGAACTTCGCCAGTGGATTGTTGAAAAGG
>CAYSOI010000521.1:0-3386 GCA_964432425.1 uncultured Opitutales bacterium
ACAGAATTAAAGAAGCAACGCGAAGATCTGGTCAGGTTTCTGGATGAGTCCGTACGGAAGTGAAAACTGTAATATTATCTATCTTTGTAGAGAAGGTTGCCACCATCTACTACAGGTGGTGTGGATCTCGGCTCCTAAACAAATAGGATGAGTACCAGAAGCAGAGATAGGGCAGGAGCAATCCTGCACATGAGATCTGAGAGGGTGACGAGCGGAATTACTCCTGGATTTGAAGGATACCGTTTATATATTTTTGCCTGGAGAGTAATTCCCCATCTTCACTCCAAATGGTTACGGTGCCGTGGATTTTTCCGTCTTTGTAAGGGATGGTCCGAAACTTCTTCCCATTGGAATACCACTCGTTGGATGTCCCTTGAGGGATGTTATCGACCATTTCGATTTCGAGCAACTTTTTGCCATTGGGGTGCCAACGTTTGAGCACTCCATTAGAGAGCCCCTTGATGTAGGTGATTTCCAAACTTTTCTGACCATTGCGATAATTTCGGATTGCACGGCCTGTGAGGGGGACATCCTTCAGTCCTGCTTTGGAGAAGGCAACGCCCGTTTTCTGAAGTTTATCGGTATCAATAAAGGAGAATTCAATTTCTGGAAGTTCTTCTACATTGATTTTAGGAGTCGTTGGCTTCGGGGTAGTTTCCGTTTCGTTGGGTTTTACGGGTTCAGGCTTTGGGTCTTCCCCAGGTTGGGTTTCAATGGGTTTTACCGCGACTTCCTGAGGAGTCTTTCCTGGGTTTGTTTCTGGAGTTGTTGTTTCAACGGGCTTAACTGGTGGATTCGCTGATGGTGCTTCTTCAGGTGGACGCTCAGAAGGTTGAGTGGGAGTTTGGGTCTCGGCTTGTGCAAGCACTTCTGCCTGAGCATTTCTATGATCCTCCAGGATATTCATCAAGTTACCAGGGAGGGGAGCCATTTGGATGTTCAATCCCAAGGTGGCGTACACATCCTCGATGTCCTTGCGCACTTCAAAAACCTTCTCAATCATTTCAATGGGAACTTCACTGGGGGGAGGTGGCGGTTCTTCAAGCCCCATGGCAATTCTGAGTTTGGTTTTGAACGGCAATTGCGGGCCGTTGGGGTCCAGATCTGTTAATCTACAACTGGTTGAAAGAAGGGGAACCAGGGCCAACAGTAAGAGGAGTCGGGTACGAGTTTTCACGGTAGGTAACGTTAAGGGAGGTTATTATTTTGGAAAATTAATGCCTGCTTTTTGTCTGAGTAAGTCAAGAGTTTCCATATTGCCAAGTGTGTCTTCTGGAGAAATCCATGGGGGCTTTGCACCCGATACAGCATCCAAAAACGCGAAAGCTTCCCGACTGTAGGGACCCAATTCTGTTTTGTATTCCATTTGCTTTTCCCCTTGGGGGCGGCTGATGGTGTATTTTCCATCAGGAAACCATGGATTGTCGATGCGAATCTGCCCTTCTGTACCAGCAATGAATGTTGACCAATCATTCTTTACCGTCATGCCGCAGGTAAATGTAGCGAGAGTATTCTCTCCAAATTTAATAACTCCCGCAGCATAATCATCCACCCCAGTCGAATGGATGTGCGCCATCGCCGTAGCATCAGAAGGGGGCTGTCCGGTAATCGCCCGACAAAAGTTTACACAGTAGCACCCCACATCCATTAGACTACCACCAGCTTGGTCCGGGCGATACCTGGCATCATTGGGGTCCACATCCCGGGCAAAAGAGAAATTGGCCCGCATCAGGCGAACTTTACCAATCTCTCCATTGCGGACCTGATCGATGATGTTCTCAATGACTGGGTGAGTTCTGTACATGAACGCTTCAATCAATGTCCGCTTCGTTTCCTCGGCTACGGCAAACATTTCCTGGGCTTCACGGATATTGGCTGCAATCGGTTTTTCGCAGAGAACATGCTTGCCGGCCTTCATGGCCTTAATCGACCATTCATGATGCATCCCGTTGGGTAGAGCAATGTAGACTGCTTCAACAGATGTATCCTGAAGGACTTCCTCATAAGCCCCGAATCCAGGAATATTAAAATCCTCCGCAAAACTTTGTGCAGACTCGACTCTTCTGGAGCCAACTGAAGCCAAACTTTCAGGATGGCTGAGATTCAGCTCTTCAGCAAATTTTCGGGCGATCATTCCTGTGCCCAGTATTCCCCAGCGTTGCATTTGCGTGGTTATCATGCGTCTCTTTTGTCGAACGCGGCTATCTGAAGCAATGCAAAACACTCATCCTGAGGACAAGTTTGAACATAGGATCGCATTTCCTGGACTAAACCCTCTTGCCAAACTACAGACACATCGTTAGACCACCCGAAATTTTACAAATTTCTGATCATGAACATTGAGGATTCCCTTCTAAAAGACGAACAGGAGCGTACCCTGACCTGGGCCATTCAAAACCTTGAGAAACAAAAGGATGAGATTGAGGACCAAATCTCCCAAACTTCCGGAGAAGTGCAAAATATCCAGACGCAACTGGATAAAGTCGCCACCTTGCTTCAGGGAATGAAAGAAAAGCGCAGCGAAGTGGAGCACAAGATTGATATGGCCAACAAAAGAATGGCCACCCTGGAAGAGGAGCCGGTCTCCATTCGCAGTCATATTCAGCAAAATCTCATGGATCTGGATTCTCCGGAACTGGACGAACCTCAGGAGGAGATGCACACTCCCGCTGCTCCGCAGACAATGGCTTTTGAAAATCCTCAAATCAGTGAAACCGGTAATGCCTACAGTACATTAAACATCCGTTGTCGGGCCAACACTTTGGAATTGCTGCGCCAAATATCGCTTCGCACGGGTGTTTCCGAAAACACGATCATGGAAAACGCCGTGGCTGCTGTGGCCAAAGCAATTCAGCAAAACGAGTTCCGGATGCATTTCCCTCTATCTGTACAGCTTGTGCAGGAATAAATCCAGCCGGTCTGGAGACAGGAGTTGGAAGGCTTTTCGGACACTTTTCTTAGTAAGGTTCTACCACTTCTAATTGGGTTGGTGGTAGCATGGTTTAGCCTGAAACTTTTTGTTCGGATCACCGGTTTGGTCATCTCCGCTCTAGCGTCAGGAATGTTGACATTCATTCTCTACAAACCCATTCGCAATTTTGCATTGAACGTGGTGGGGCCGAATTTGGAACACAGTACCGTGGAAGCATTGCAGACATTGGACCCATTGTGGTTAAGCCTGACCGTAGTGTTCCTGTTCTCCTTTGTCCTTACCGCAATCATGATTTCAAAGTTTCTGAAACATTCCACTTGAGCTCGATTCAGGGCTAAAATGTTTACAAAAACAGAGAAGCAACAACGAACAGGTACGTATCCTGGCTTTCAGTAAACACTAAGCTGATCTTCGGATAGCGAATCAATACTGATCCCTTTCTATTGCTGGCTTC
>CAYSOI010000522.1:0-3386 GCA_964432425.1 uncultured Opitutales bacterium
AGGCTTTGTTGTCCTGGAGGTGGCCAATGGAGTGGACGGAATTGGAGAGGCCAAGTTCCGTATACTTCACGCCCAGGGTGTCGGGACGTAGGGTGATCACATTTGTCAGGCCGGCGATCAGAGCGGCGGTGGCGATTTCGAAGTGGGATTCAATCCGTGCAGAGGGTGCCATCGAATCATAGCGGTCGGTCAACTTCGGGGCGTGCTCCTGGATTTGGTCGGTGAGTCCAGCTTTCTTTTCTTCGATCTTTCGGAGTGAATCGAAGGACTCCATGTAAAGGGAGAAACGTTCTTTATCACTCCCGGAGAGTTGCTTCTCCACCCGCTTTGCATCTTCGGTCAGGAAATCCATCAGATTGCCATTGAGGGCAAATTTCTTTTCCAGCTTCTCGGGGCTTTCAACGGCAGCACCGAAGAGTTCGAGAAAGGCTTTTCGCGGCGACCCCTGATAAGCAACCGGCTTGGCAGCTCCGTAGGCGGAAAGGTTGGGATAACAGTAGGAGTCTTCCGGTTTCCAACCAGTCTCCAGCAAACGCCCGTTCATGGCCATTCCGTACATCGGATAAGGGCCGGTTGAGAGATGTTCGCCGAGCATACAATCCAGAGTCGGAGCTACCGCAATTGCTTCTGAATCGTGAAGCGAAAGAGTTCCAAAACCCTTTGTGTGATTACCCCTGAAGCCAACACCTGAAAGGCTTTGGAGGATGTTGATACGATCTTTGAAGGATTCAAGAGCTTGTAGTTTCTCCGGCAGCTTGTGGTCGGCGAGGGAAACATCGACGAGCGGCCCGTGGCGACGTCCTCGATTGCCGAGTTTCTTACCATCTTCCGGGTTGGTGAAGTGATTTTCCAGACCTTCGGGGACGAGGTTGAACTTTTCGACTCCGGACGATTTGACCACAAAGACAAAGCGTTTTGGCAGGGCCGCTTCTTTTCCTGCAGCCTGAAGCCGAACGGAATTCAGAAACGGTGCCATGGCGAGGGAGCTACCCCCAAGGGAGAGGTTTCGAAGGAAATGTCTTCTATTGGTGGTCATGAGATCGTGGAGTTTTGGAGTTATTTTCTATATATAAACGAGTCGGAGCTTAATAACGAGACAACAAGTGCCTTAAAGCTGCCGCCATTGTTGAGGTAGGCTTTTTCAGCTTCGACCAAAGTTCTGGAGTCGCTCAGCATCTCGTTTCGGCCCATGAAATAGCGGAACAAATGCCGGATAAACGATTGGCGGGCACGATCTGAGTGTCCGATACGGTGCATCATCTCGACCGCATTCCTGACCTCGCCATCAACTTCTGGATCACCGGAGAAAGCAATTGCACCCGACGCATCAACTTTGCGGCTCGTCAGCTTGCCTTCCTTCAGCTTTCGGTCGAACTCTCCATCTCGCCTAGTGTAAATTTCACCGTTCTCATCAAAGTAGTGTAGATCTCGATATCGGCCCCAATCATCAAATATCTCAAACGGCTCTCCCAGTGGGTTCATCTTACGGTGACACTTCCAGCAACGTTCGTTCCGCAGAGGCTCCATTCGTTCCCTGAGGGTCATATGAGGATCAGTAGGCACGGCGGCGTCAACATCCGGCGGTACATCCCCAAGTACGCCAGCCAGCAAACGCTCGAAGACCCAGATGCCGCGGTGAATCGGATCGTTATCTTCATTCAGGGAATAGGCGGCCAACCATGCGGGATGGGTCAATAAGCCAGCACGCTGTTCCTTTGGCATTTTCAATGGTTGCTCCAGAGGCCAGTCCCACCTCTGTTCGGCGACACGGTTGCTGCTCGGCAGGTTGTAGGGTTCGATGTAAATGAGATCACCGATGCCCCGTGACTTGTTCGAAAACGGATACCCAGGGTGAGGATACATCCCTTTGTCTATGGCCTTCTGATATTTTGCGACAGATCTCTCCACTTCTTTCCGCTTACCTTCCAGAGCACGCTTCGCCTTTTCCGGCATATCCTTATAGTTGAAATCCCGTTTCATCCGCTCTCTGTGCTTATCGACTTCCGCTTCCACATAACTCGGATCCAAGACTTCAGCGAGACGCTTTTCATAGTGCTCTCGAGCATATTGGTTGTCTCCCGGATGAGCGACAAAGTACTCGTTCGTCGTCAGCAGCTCCGAGATGACATCCTTGTCCTTTTTCAGCACATGCTCGATCAGCATACGTGCGTCGTGAATCAACATTGCCGTGTTCCATTGTGGGATCTTTTCACTACGTTTGCGGTCGTTGTCCTTGAAGACTGTACCAGCCCGATGAAACCCGAAGAACTCATCAAAAAATCGCATGATTCTTGGTAAATCTTTTCGATCCCAGTGTCCCGTCAGCAACTGCTCATCCAAGAGCTGCTGAACAAGGCGGACGACATCCTCTTTGGTTTTCAGTTTGCCCTTGTGCAATGCTTCCTTGATGAACCGATTGTGATCCGGCCCTCGATTCGTTAATGCAAAGGCGAGTGCATGGGCCAACTCCTCAGGTGCCAAATGCCGGCGGCCATGTTTGTCCACTTCACCCAAGCCAAATTCCATCCGGTAGATCGATTCGGGACTCAGGAACATCGCCTTAATGGTTGTTTTGAGTCCGTCGAGATGGCCACCGGTTTGGATGTTCTGCTTGAGAAAGGCGAAGTACTTCTTCTTTTCGTCTTCGTTTGGAGTACGCCCGATCACACGCAGGAATTCTCGTACTACCACATCCCGTAAGGCTGGCTCTTCTAGCTTTGGCTGGTCCTCTGCGAAAGCCTTGAACTCCCCACGCCGTTCCCGGTCAGCCAGGAAGGCATCGGCGGCGATCGTCATCATTTGCACAGTGCTCTGATCCGCTACCGACATCGCTGCGTAATCCCGGATCCCGCGTTCAGAGGTCACATAAGTGTAGGGGCTTTTCGCCCTTCCAAAGCCCCGTTGGGAAAAGATCTCCGGGCTCATCCGCCAGAGCCGTGACGGGGAAAACGGCGGTGTGTCGATCTCGCCGGAAAACAGCTTCTCGTGGTTAACCCAATTCCCGTACTCAGGAGCCAACTTCTTTTCCCGGTAGGCCTCAGCTTTGCCAGTCTCTTCAAGCCGTAGATTGATCCATTCCAGCACCCCGGCAGTGGTAAGTCTATCCGGACGGTCTTCTTCCTCTGGAGGCGGCATTTCGTCAAAAGACAACTGATCAAGCACCGAGATCCAGCGTTCCAAACTGGCTTCATCAGCAAAATCATTGGCTACTTTGTGCAGAGCCAGCTTACCCTTTTGCTTCTTGGCTCCATGACAACGGATGCAGTGTTGCTCCAGATAAGGCTTCACCACCTTTTCGAACCCGGAGCTTCCGTCTACGTGTTGTGTAGGTAAGGCGGTAGTCATTGCCAGGATGGCGGCCAAAGTTAGAGAGGCGAAAGTTGAGG
>CAYSOI010000523.1:0-1421 GCA_964432425.1 uncultured Opitutales bacterium
GAACAAATCTCCCTCATTTGCCAGCATGGCCGCGACGGCCTTTGCCAAGTCAACCGGGCTTCCGCCTCCAATTCCTATGACACAGTCCGCATCTGTGGATTTTGCCTGGGTTGTAGCCTCGGATACATGAGTTACGGAAGGCTCTCCGGACAGTGAGTAAACGGATGCGTCAAAGCCCTGTGTGTAAGCTTCGTATCGGGAAGGGTTGGAGCCGCTGATAAAGAATGGTTTTTGGCCGATGCTTTTAATTAGGTCAGGAAGCTCTTTTATTCTGCCTTCTCCAAACAGGATTTGATGGGCGGTGGAAAATTGGAAGTTCATTGTGGGTATTCGGTTGGAGGTACTGCTTAGGCATTTGAATAGAAAGGCAGGAGGCTACCTTTCGGAAAGCGGCAGCAGGCGGCAGCAGTCCAAGGATGTTTCATCGTGAATTCTGTGTACAAAGCACTTCGGGTTGCGGCAGTCTGCTGTGTTTTGGGGCACAAGTATTCACAGTAGTTTTAGAGTTGGCCTCTTAAGTATTGTATTCTTCTTTTGGCTTCGCCGATGCCCTGTTCTGGGAGTTGGGTGAGGTCGACTTTGTAGCCTTTGAAATCCCGTAGGTAGACCAAGGTATTTAATGCGATCATTTGTTCCTGTTGGGAGTTGGTTTCGCTGATGACTTTGTAGAGCGGAGGAAGCACTCCATCCTGGTTGATGCTTCCAAGGAATTCTGCGGCACGATTGACGACCATTCGGTCTTTGTCGTTGAGCAGTGATTTGGCTTTGCTGATGAGCTCAGGATCTTTTTGCCTGAAAGTGGTGCAGTTGATCAGTGCCCAATAACGTGCATTGGGGTTCTGCGATCCCATGTGCTGCAGGAGGGAGCTTTTTGCTTTTGAAAACTCCTCAAGTTGGAGATTGGAAATGTCCACTAGGTTTTTGATTTCCTTAGTGTGTTTTTCTCCGTATTGAATCCCGTCTTGGAGTGCGTTCTCCACCATGAAGTTTTCCGGGTAAAAACTGAGGTCGTTGATGGACTTTACCTTCTCGTTCAGGAGGTTGCGAAGTTGAAGTAAGGTTTCTCTGTGCTTGGGGTCTTTGGAAAGGTCGTTGATTTCGTGTGGATCGGCTTCGATATCAAACAATTGTTCCGGGGGCCTGGGGAGGAAGAATTGTTGTTGAGCGGCATTCAGTTTATCGGAGTTTTGGAAGAGTTGTCTCCATTCTTCAAAAGCCAGCATTCTGTAGCGATAGTTGTTCTGTAATCCGTCGGGGTAGTAGCCCTGGTAATTGCGGTTGTATTTGTAGCGTCCTTTGCGAATGGTTCTGACCAAGTCGTACTTTTCATCAAAACGGTCTGCGTAACCAAAGGTTTCGTCACGGGATTCCAGTTCATTGGGGCAAACACTTTTGCCGAGGAATGGAGTTCCATCGAGAAC
>CAYSOI010000523.1:1521-3362 GCA_964432425.1 uncultured Opitutales bacterium
GGATGGTAGGGGTTGAGTTGGACTTCGGCAGGGTTGGTGGTGGTCTTCTCGTTCTCCATCAGGCTCTTCTTGAAGTGAAGGGAGCTTTCGTGTGAGGAGCCAAAGGATTGCATGTGAAAGAATGGAGTGTCCTCCTCCTTGCGGCCCGACCATGGACTTCCTTTCTTGGGAGGGTTGTCCCAGATTTCTTTCTTGTTGTGGACAAAGTTGTAGTCGGTCTTGCGAACATTGGTGCAGAAGTATCCGTTGTCGCGAAGGATGGCGGACCAGGGTTTGACGCCTTCCGGGAGGTTTGCCATGGCGGATTTGCGATGATATTGAGTGCCGAGCCTGGGGGCAAGGATGCCGGTGGCGAGGGTGGAGCGGGCCACGGAACAAACCGGGGCATTGGAGAAAGCGTGGTTGAAAACAATCCCCTTGGCGGCCAGTTTATCAATGTTGGGAGTGTGCCCGTGTTTGGCTCCGTAGAGTTTCAGGTAGTGGATGGAATTGTCCTCGGATACCAGAAATAGGAAGTTCGGGCGGTCAGACTTCGCCGCAAGGAATGTGAGTGGGAGCAGGAGAAGAGTGAGTAGCTTTTTCATCATGATAGCAAAGAGGCTGAAGATTTGGGGGAAGGCAAGCCTGTTGGGTTTCTGGAGTCAATTTTGTGAATTTTTCTGGTAATTCTCACGGCTCCTGAGTTTAACCCTTCGCATGAGTACTTTGCTTCGTCTATTGCCGTTTTTCTTTTTTCTCGCAGGAAGTCTTCAGGCTGCATCCCGTCCAAATGTGGTTCTGGTGATGGCGGATGATCAGGGTTGGGGGCAAACAGGGTACTACAATCATCCTGTTCTCAAGACTCCGAATCTGGATGCCATGGCGGCCAATGGTCTTCGGTTTGATCGTTTTTATGCAGGCGGACCGGTTTGTTCTCCCACCCGGGCTACAGTATTGACCGGAAGGACACATGACCGGACCGGCGTCTTCGATCATGGATATGCCTTGCGGGATCAGGAGAAGACTTTGCCGGAAGCCATGAAGAAAGCGGGCTATGCTACCGGGCATTTTGGAAAATGGCATCTCAATGGGCTGCGTGGGCCAGGTGTTCCCATTTTGAAGGAAGATACGCATGGTCCTGGTGGGTTTGGATTTGATACCTGGTTGTCAGTGACCAATTTCTTTGATCTGAACCCGGTCATGAGTCGGAATGGGAAGTTTGAAGAGTTTGAGGGGGATTCTTCAGAAATCATTGTGGATGAGGCGTTGAAGTTCATGAAGTCGCAAGCGGAGAACGAGAAGCCGTTTTTCTGCGTCATCTGGTACGGCACACCGCACAGTCCGTGGTGGGCATTGGAAGAGGACCGCGGCAAGTTTGGTAAACTGAATGAAAAGTCTTCTGAGCACTATGGAGAGTTGGCTGCCATGGATCGAAGCATTGGAGCCTTGCGGAAGGGGCTGACAGATTTTGGTGTGAAGGAAGATACTTTGGTCTGGTTTTGCAGCGATAATGGAGGTTTGCCTGGTTTTGACCCGGATACGACTGGAGGACTTCGTTCCTACAAAGGCAGCATGTACGAAGGTGGTCTGCGTGTGCCCGGGATCATTGAGTGGCCCAAGGGGATTTGTTCCTCACGCATCACTTCCTATCCTGCTGGAGCGGTAGACATTTTCCCCACCATTGCTTCCGTTGCCGGACTCCCCAAATCTTCCATGCTGCAACCTCAGGATGGGATGGATTTGACGACTTTGTTTCAGTCTGAAGTTGGACCGAGAAAAAAGCCTTTGGTTTTCCGCAGCAGAGATCGTCATGTCGTCATTGATAACGATTGGAAAATTCTCTCTCTTCCCAGCAAAAGGAA
>CAYSOI010000524.1:0-3351 GCA_964432425.1 uncultured Opitutales bacterium
TGTTCCGTTCCAGATGAGCCATTGCTCAAGGAGGCTGCTGAAGGGAAGTTGACGAAGCCATCCGAACTGACATCGCAAGTGGAACGAATGTTGAAAGATGGGAAGTCGCGGAGATGGGTGGAACGTTTTGCTGACCAATGGTTGCAAACCTCACAACTTGGCAATGTCGCCGTCGACAGAACCTACTATCCAAAGTTCCGGGATACGATCAAGGAGCTGATGCATCAGGAAACTTATGAAGCGATCAATGATGTGTTTCGGAAGGGTTCTTCGGCTTTAGATCTGTTGAAGGCAGACCATGTTTTTGTAAATCAGACGTTGGCGTCTTTCTACAAACTCAGAGGGGTGAGAGGCGAAGAATTTCGGAAGGTTCCTGTTGATGAAAAATCGAATCGCGGAGGTTTGTTGACTCAAGCTACTTTTCTGATCGGCAATTCGGATGGCATGAATTCCCACGCCATTCTTCGAGGAGTCTGGTTGGCCGAGGTGATTCTCCATGATCCTCCGCCCGATCCACCTGCCAATGTTCCGCCTCTGGATGAAACCATTCCTGGCTTCGACAAAATGACTCTGAATGAAAAGCTCTTTCACCATCGCAACAACGAGGCATGCAAGAGTTGTCACCTGAAGATTGATCCCTGGGGCATTCCATTTGAGAACTACGATGCCAGTGGAGCCTGGCGTGACAAAGTTCTGGTGGTTTCCAAAGCGGCCAAACAACCGAAGCAGAAAAAGAAGAAACCCGTCTTTGAAAAAAGCTACGTCGAGATTGAGCGGAAGACGACCTTGCCTGACGGTGTGACTGTTGATGGAATGGGGAAGCTCAAGGAGTATCTCGTCACTCATCGGAAACGAGATTTTGCCCAAGGCTTGGTCGAACGCATCCTCGCCTACGCCCTTTCCCGCGACATTGATTTTCATGACGAAGACCTCGTCTATCAATTGGTTGACCGATTCGAAACCAACAACTACTCTGTCCCCTCACTGATCATCGACATCGTTCAAAACGACAAATTTCAAGAAATTGGGAAACCGCTGATAAACGCTAATTGACGCTAATGCTTTCAACTCAGCAGGACGTAAGATTTTAAACCAAGAACAAAGAACGAAGAACCAAGAACCTACCCATGAAATCCTGGCACCTTTCACGACGCACTTTACTTCGAGGCTCAAGCCTCTCACTGGGTCTTCCTTTCCTGAATGCGATGGCTGTAGGCAAAGAAGACAAGGCTCTCAAAGAATTGCCCAAACGTGCGGCTTTCATCTTCTTCCCGAACGGAGTCAGTCTGCCTCCAGCCAATAACCCTCAACATGAGGACTGGTATTGGTTTCCCAAAGGGGAAGGCAAAAGCTTCGAGTTCCGGAAGAGTCAGGAAGCATTGAATCCTTATCGGAAAGACCTTTCTGTGGTCTCGGGCCTCTCTCATCCGTTGAATCGGAACAGCGGAGATGCACACGTCAATCCTACCGGCTACCTGACAGCCAAGGAGATGATCAAAGGGAAGACCAAGCTCAATTCCATTTCCATCGACCAGGCCATTGCCAATCACCATGCCGGAAAGACTCAATTGGCGTCCATGCCGTTATCTACGGTTGGCGGTGTTGGTAATTTGACCAGAACTTACACCCTCTCTTTCGACAAAGATGGGAAAGGGATTCCTGCCTGGTCCAACCTGAAGGAAATTTACGAACGCATGTACGTTGCCAGCAGTCCTGCAGCCCGGGCACGTTTGCAGGAAAAGACCCATTTGCTGAACGAAATTCATGAGGATGCAAAGGACCTCCAACGCAATCTCGGGAAGGAAGACCAGGCAACCCTGGATGAGTACCTGCAAGCCATTTCCGAACTGGAAAAGAAAATTGCAAATGATCGACTCTGGGCAGAAAAAGAAGCCGCAACCGCACCACCAGAGATCGAACTGGAAATCGAGTTCACAGATGTGGAAAGATACATTCGGACAATGTACGACTTGATGTTCATTGCCTTCAAGTCTGACATCACCCGGGTCGCGACCTACCAAATTGCTTCCGAAGGCGGAACTGCCCCGACCAACAACCTTTCCAAACGCATCGGACTCACCAAAGATCTTCACCAGTTGAGCCATTCTTCCACCAAAGGAGCCGAAGGCTTCAAAGACTGGGGGATCTGGGACCAATTCGTCGCCAAGCAATTGGCGTACTTCATTCAACGCCTTAAAGAAACTCCAGAAGGCGATGCTCGCCTCCTCGACCGCTGTCTCATCTTCCAGGGAGCCGCGACTTCACGAGTGCACGACAACACCAATTTCCCCATCATCATGGCCGGAGGTAAACAGATGGGGCACAAAACCGGTCAGTTCATCACCTATGACGAAGAGAAGAACAACTTGGCCAACCTCTTTGCCCGGATTGGTAACTCCATGGACGTACCGATGGAGAACTTTGGCGACAGCACAGGCATCGCGATGAGTGAGTTGTTCGGGTAAGCTCAGGAACAAAGAATCCGCAAGTTAACACCGTCTATCATCAGAAGATTTTGCATCTTCTGCTACATTGCTTTGTGATCAATAAATTGTGATGTCCGCTATTCTTTCCAAATCAGAAGTTCGCACCTACCACGAAGAGGGGTTTGTCATCCCGCAGTTTCGGTTATCAGAAAACGAGACAGGCATCTTGCGGGAGGCTTTGGACAAGGTCATTCAGGACAATCCGGAGACGCGACCGGAGCGTTTGGTCAGCATTCATATTTCCCAGGAAGGCCGGGCGGAAGATGTGAAGGGCGGTGATGCGTTTCTGGAACTTGCTCGGGATACTCGAATCGTGGACATGGTGTCACAGTTGATTGGACCGGATGTGATTCTGTGGGGTTGCCAATCTTTCTGTAAACCAGCGGGAGATGGGATGGAAGTACCCTGGCATCAGGATGGACATTATTGGCCGATTCGACCTCTGGAAACTTGTTCGGTTTGGGTCGCGATTGATGATAGCAATGTGGAGAATGGATGCCTCAGGGTAATTCCGCGAAGTCATCGGCCAGCCAGACTCATTCCTCACCTCAAGGAAGATCGGAAAGATGTCGTTCTTAATCAACGAATTGGCGACGAGGACCTGAATTTGGATTCAGCCGTGGATGTTGAGTTGGAAGCAGGTCAGATGTCCCTGCATGATGTTTACATGTTGCACGGCAGTAATTCCAATACTTCCATACATCGCCGAGCTGGTTTGGCCATTCGCTATATGCCCGGTACTTCTCTATTCGATCGGGAAATGATCGAGACCAACGATGGCATTGGATTTACGGTAGACTTTGCGAATCGCCCCATCTGGCTTCTCAAGGGAAAAGATCAAACAGGGAAGAACAACTTTGAGATT
>CAYSOI010000525.1:0-3346 GCA_964432425.1 uncultured Opitutales bacterium
CTTTGCTCATCCGCAACACCAAGGATTTCAAAGTAGAAACCACGATTGAGCTGGGCAATGAATACGATGTACTCTGCCTCTCCTGGAGTCCAGATGGCAAACGCATCGCAACTGGTGATGGCGAGAATGAATTGAGAATCTGGGACACAGAAGATGGTGAAGAACTTCTCTTTCTGGAAGGCCATGAAGAAACCGTTACTTCCGTCGCCTTTTCCAAAAACGGTAAAATTCTCTACTCGGGAAGTTGGGACAACAGCGTTGTCTGTTGGGATGCGGAAGTGGGCGAACCCATCCAAGCATTTGAATTTAAAGCTGAGGGCAAAGATGACCCGGACGTACTCCACCTCAACGTTTCCCCTAACGGCAAACTCCTGGCCATCAACCAGGAACCCAATGTGGTTCGAATCATCGATCTCAAAACCTACAAAGTTCTGCAAAAATTCACCCACGAAGAGACCATCACCCATATCACTTTCTCCCGTGACAATTCCCAACTCGCCGCCACCAGTAAGGGGAAGGTGTACATTCATAAAACTACCCCTTGAACTCAATGAAAGGATTTCGAGTTGTCAGACTCTTGAGTTTCACTTGATACACACGTACGCAATGAAATCAATCACTCCAACTGAACTTCGGGGCAACATCTACAATTTGTTGGATGAGGTGATTGATACAGGCATTCCGATTGAAATCAATAAGGGTGGAAAACTATTAAAAATCGTACCGGCGGAGAAGGCTGATAAATTTCTTAACCTGGTTCCAAGGGAAGGGATCATTGAAGAAAAGCCAGAGGATTTGGTGGATCTCCACTGGGATTGAACCTTGATCTACCTTGATACACAGTGGCGGTTTGGTTGTACGCGGGATTAACAGAAAAGTTCAGCGAAGTGTCCAAGAACCTGATCAATGAGAACGAGCTTTTCGTTTCACCAATCCTACAACTCGAATTGCAGTATTTGAATGAGATTGACCGAATCAAGGTAAGGCCGGACGAGATTATTTCAGATTTGTCGCATCGAGTTGGCTTAAGAGTTTGCGATAAGAGCTTCACCTCAATAGTGGAGAAGAGCCTGGACCTCGAATGGACGAGAGATCCACTTGATCGCATGATCGTCGCCAATGCTCTTTTGAATCAGGATATACTGCTAACCAAAGACTCAATCATTCTTGAACACTACCCGAATGCCAAATGGTAACAGGTGAAATTCTTAAACACAATTCCTGTTGAATCCATCAGGTCACCAAGTATGGTAGTGAAATGACAAGTTTAACGATTGAGCTGGAAGACAAGGTTTATGATGCAGTTGTGAAAGCTGCGGAACGAGAGGGTGATCCGTTGATGGATTGGATCCAGAACCATCTAGCCATCGCATCTCATACTTCAGAGAATTGGCCCGAAGGATATTTTGAAACCATAGCCTCCTTTGATGCGGATTCCATAGAGGAGCCAGAGGAAGTTAAGATGCCTCTGGATAGAATCCAAATCCAGTAAATCTTTCGCATTTTATTCAGATGCTCTATTGCCTGGATACGAACTTCGTCATCTCCGTAATTCGAAAAGAATCGAAGGCAATTTCCAATCTTGCATCCCATAATGTGCAAGACATCAAAATCCCTGAAGTTGTACGGGCCGAACTCCTCACGGGTTGCCTGAAAAGTGCCCGGCCAACCATTCAAAGAGCTAAAGTAGAACACGTCATCAAACCATTCGAACTACTTGGTTTTGAAGGAAAGGCGGTAGAATATTATGCATCCATCCGATGCAAACTGGAGGAGACCGGGAAAGTCATTGGGCCCAATGACCTATTGATTGCAGCCATTTCACGAGCTCATAACGCGATTCTGGTCACATCCAATGTGAAAGAATTTCAAAGAGTTCCAGATTTATTGGTAGAAAACTGGACTCGATAAAGTGCCCCCTCAAATCACTACAAAATGAAACCGATTCAACACCTGTTGTTTTTACTACTTTCTGCTCTGACAGCGTTCGGAGCGAACAAACCCAACATCATCTACATCTTGGCGGATGATTTGGGCTATGGGGATTTGGGATGCTATGGGAGTAAATTGAACTCGACGCCGAACATTGACCGGATGGCGAAGGAGGGAATCAAGTTTACGGATTTTCATGCGGCGGCGTGGTGTGCTCCGAGTCGGATTGCCTTGATGACGGGAGTACATCCAAATCGGCCAGGATTGCTGGGGAGAAATTCAAAACGATTGGGAGAGAGAGTTACGGTTGCGGAGATGTTGAAAGACAAGGGGTATGCGACTTCTTTGATAGGGAAATGGCACATGGGAATGGGAGAAGGGGCTCATCCGTTGGATCAAGGGTTTGACTACTGGTACGGGACTCGGGGAAGTAATGACTGGGATGGGCCTGCTCCAAATTATGAAGCGTTTCGGAGTGCTCCGGAAGAGGCTTGGAAAACTCCGGTTTACAAGAATCGGGAGAACCAGGGCGTTTGTCCACAATCGGAGTTCACTGGGAGGTACACTCGGGAAACCATTGAATTGATCAAGAGACAGAAGGATCAACCGTTCTTCATTTACTTGGCTCACAACATGCCTCATGTTCCGGTGTTTGCATCGAAGAAATTTCAGGGAAAAAGCCAGAATGGGGTGTATGGGGATACCCTTTTGGAAATCGACTGGTCGGTTGGCGAAATTCTGAAAGCGTTGAAGGAACACGATTTGGAAAAGAATACCCTGGTGGTCTTCACGAGCGACAATGGTCCATGGAGTATGTTCACTCCTTTTGGTGGAGTAGCCGGACTTTTGAATGGAGAGAAATCCACAACCTGGGAAGGTGGCGAACGAGTTCCTGCCATCTTCTATTGGCCGGGAACCTTGCAACCGAAAGTCAGCCAGGAGTTTGTCGTGAATATCGATGTGTATGCTACCATCGCCAAACTGACCTCCTCCTGCATCAAGGAAGGCGAAGCCATTGATTCCATAGACTTTTCCGAAACCTTACTCCACGGAACGCCCAGCCAACGAACTCGCCATCTCTACTTCTTCCGCCAACCAATGGCCTACCGTTCCGGAGATTACAAAATTCATTTCCTCACCCGTAGCCGAACCCGTGAACCGGAAACCGGGAAGAAGGAACCTTCCATCCCTCATGATCCACCCCTGCTCTTCAATCTCCGAAAGGACATTGGCGAACAGCATAACATCGCAGCCAAACACCCGGATTTGGTGAAAAAACTTACCACTGAATTCAAGGCGGCCTCCACTGCAGTGAAGAAATGGGAGCCGTATGATTGGTAGAAGTGCATCCCCATTGTATAATCTGATCTTCGGACGATAAATCGGTCCCTATGCCGCTCAATGCCTAACCTTG
>CAYSOI010000526.1:0-3342 GCA_964432425.1 uncultured Opitutales bacterium
GTTTGGTGTTCAATGGTCAGCCTGTTCCTTCAACCGCCAATGTGCTCCCTCCAGCCAGAAGAATGTGCTGTAATAGAGCTTGGAATAATCGTAGTGGGCAATGACACTTTGGATGGTTGGGATAAAGGGGCAGACAATTTTGCGATCCGGGCACAGGGTTACGATCCAAGCGGCGGAAGCTGGTTCGCGAATGAAGTTGCATTCACGATCACGCTGTGGAGAGGCTCTTCGGAATGCGGCCAGTTGCCGTCCTGCTATTCGCATGGCGTCCTGGGCTGTGGTTTGTTCCTTCCAATGTGGAAGCATCACCGCCCTCCAATCTGGGTTGAACTTTGCTGTCATTTCAGGATCGTATTCCTTGGCAAGAGCCAGACTTTTGGCGGCGAGTTTGGCACTGTTCGAAAGACCCTGTGCAAATGCGGCTTTCACTTCCGGGTCTTCTTCCATTTCCCATAAACCTCTCAAACCGCCTACCGAGGAGGCGGAAGTCCAGTTATGGCGTTTGGAATACCAGTAGGCCATACCATGTTTCGCAATCTGTAATCGGCTCTGGTTCTCTTTGCCACCCTTTTCATGTAGTGCCCTGTGGTAGCGTTTCATCCATTCAGTCTCTCCGGTTACTGCATGCATTGCACGAAGGATGAAGAGCTTGCGGGCGGTGTCATCGAACTCGTATCCTAGGTAGCTTCCCCGTGACCCAAACGGAGGTTCCGCCGGAATCCTCCAGATGTTCTTGAGCAAGGCACGGGTCGTAATTTCGAAATGTTCTTGGATTTGAGCACGCTCCTTGTCGGTGGCCAGTTCGGATTGATGAAAACGCCAAAGACCCAAATACCATGGAAAAGTCTGGTCATCGGAGCCCATTGCAAAATGAGATCGGCCATCTGTGGAGACTCCACGGGCAATGAAGCCAGGGGTATCACTAACTGAGTTCATCAACAGCAACCCCGACAAGAGTCTTCGAGCTTTGGCTGCATCATCTGGATTGCGTGTTTGCTCCCAACGATGGACCATCATCTCCAGGTAGGTGCCGCTGAACATCGGGCCATTTTCTATCGGAGACCACCAACCCAAAGCGTTGGGTTTCCCCATACGACATTCTTCCGGGGTCGGGAGTTCGACTTTTCCGTCCAGGTCCGTGAAGTCGAGCATCACCCCGTGTTTGTCAATAAACCGCCGCCATATCTCGGAGTGTGCCTGATCGGCCGCAATGTCCTGCCGCATTGGAGGAGCGGTGGCTTGACTTACCGTTGCTGAAAACAGGACGACCAGGAATAGGCTGAACTGGTAGTATACGCTCATGATCTGGTTTGGGTTTCTAACTGCTCAACAAGGCCACCTTCAGAACAATGGTCAGCGGTCGAGAATTTCATAGTTGCTGAGGGATTCCTTGCCTGGATTCCATTTTGCAAAGTGCTCACGATACTTCGGCAGGCTTGTTCTGAAGTTATTCGTATGGAGACCTATTTTTTCGAACGGGATGGGGGCAAAGCCTTCAAGGTCGGAAAAGACTTTGGAATCTTTCTTTAGGCGGAAGTCCATGGCTTTGAGGTTCACGAAGCCTGGATCCTCGTCATAGGTTCTGAGGTCGGGCACTCCTGTGTTCACTGCACAATCGACGGCGATGTTGTTATGCATCACATGGCCTTTGCCTTGCCCGACCATGAACCCAATGCGGCAATCAACGGCGATATTGTTCGTCATTGTTACTTGGGTTTGGGTCTTGTTTTTGACCAGAAATCCACAACCCCGCTTGCCGGACTTCACGATTGCATTTGGCCCCAGTCGATAGGAAACATTGCCATAGATGCGGGGGCCATTGGAAATGTTGTCGTAATAGAAACCGTCTCCGGCAGGGGAGCTGTGCATGAAGTTGTAGCGGAAGGTGTTGTTGCCGATAGTGTTGGGCTTGGCATAATTGTAAAACGCACCGATGTCATTCGAAACCAGGGCGAACTGAAAGATCTCGTTGTATTCAAAGAGGTTGTCATAGCCGCTGAATAGGACTCCCATGTGGGGACTGTTGTGGATGGCGTTGTTGCGGACGATCATGCCAACAGATCTTCCTTCAATCCTGACTCCAGGAGCGTAAATCCTCACGACCTCGCCAAATTGATGAATGTCGCAATTCTCCACTCGGTGTCCAGCTGGGATCCGAGGGTTGGCGTTTGCATCACCTCCCGAAAGGGTGACGCCACCAGCTCCTAACGCATAGAGATCCGAGCTGTGAACCAGGTGTTCGGAGCCGCCTGAAATCACAATGCCGTATTGGCCAATATTACGGACCGTACATCCACGAATCGCGTTGTGCTTCCCGCCGTTGATAGTAATGCCGTTTCCTAACGAGCCTTCCACCACCAGTTCATGTAGCTCAACATGGTTCGCTTCCTTCATTTCGATGACTGGCGTCTTGTTGTCAGTGATGAGAATGTCGGTTCCCTCAAGAGGTCTGGGCGGATAGAAAAAGAGCTTCTGGTCTTTGAAATCTACCGCCCATTCGCCGGGCTGATCGATGGCTTCCAATAAATTCAGAACCCAATAGACCTCGGCTCCAGATCCTTGTGGACGATGGTATTTGCTACCGATTCCATGGACGACACGGCCTGCGAGGGTTACGATCTGTTTCTCGGTATCAATTGACCGGACCCGAACGGCTTCATTTTGCCACACGACCCGCCAATAGCCTTTCATCCAGACCCCACGATCCAGGACTTTTGCCCACCTCGCATGTTCAGCCTGGTGCTCTTCACGGTATTTGAATACTGAGTCGACATTGGCTGCATTGCCGTTCTCGACCACCTGTTTCATGGTCATCGCACCTCCCTGGTTTGGGTACACCGCGATGGGCATACGACGGTTGTTCACAAACAGTTCGAAGATGCCTCCGTTATCATTGAAAGAATCTGGGTAGGGTTTGACGTTTTGAATGCCGATTTCCTTCAGGTCGACCACCCGTACTTTGTCCCGGGCGTCCTCGGAAATCCGATTCCTGTAAAGAGAGGAAGTCACTGGTTTGAAAGCCTGCGGGTTGATCACAGTTGCATTGGTCAGACGTACTGCTCCATCTTTGACGCCACGGTAAACCACTTGATTTTCGGAGGTTCCCGAGTCTTGAGAGCCCAGGGAAAAGGGCTTTGTCCGACGATAGATCCCTTCTTTCAGCCAGACCGTGCAGCTCTCCTTGCCAGCCTTACCGGAAATCCGGATCGCATCACGTGCCCGCTCAAGGGTGGCGAAAGGCTTTTCTGTTGTTCCAGGATGGTTGTCATTGCCATCTGTGGAGACAAAGAACTCGGCAGCTTGTGCATTGGAGGCACTGGTTAACAGAAGTGTCCACAGGAA
>CAYSOI010000527.1:0-3317 GCA_964432425.1 uncultured Opitutales bacterium
TCCAGCCCCATGCGTTGAGCCAATGGAACAAACAGATTCGCAAAAGGTGTGTTATTCTTGGGATCATGGGCGATGTATTGGCCGTGCTTGAAACCGCCTCCAGCCAGCAACACCGGAATGTTTCGCCAGGAGTGTGAGGAGGCATTGCCCAGATTGGAACCAAAGAGAACGGCAGTGTGATCCAGCAGGGTTTTGCCGTTTTCCTTGATGGCTTTCAGCTTGTTGAAGAACTTGTTCAACTCTGCAAATTCGGCTTTCTCGATGATGGTCAATTCCTTAATTTTCTCCTCATCCTTGCCGTGGTGAGAGAGGTTGTGCCAGTCAGTTTTGACACCGGGAATGTTCGAAGGCACTGCATTGAATCCACCGATCGAGTACGTGAAACTCCGGCAGGAATCGGTCTGTAGAGCCAGCACAATCATGTCATACATCAAAGCCTGCTTGGCGAGGATGTCATGCTTGTCGGTAACATCTTTTGGCTGCTCATAGTCGACCTTGGGTTTAGGCCTTTGGAGCCAGTCCTGATTCTGCTGAAGTCGAGTCTCCAAGTCTCGCACAGACGTCAAATATTCATCCAGCTTTTCCTGATCATGATGCCCAAGAGAACGGTTCAACTTCTGTGCATCGCCCATCACCACATCCAGAATACTCTTCCCCCGTTCAATCTCCTTCATGGCTGTCTTTGTCTCTTCAGCCGTTCCCTGGAGAAAGAGTTGCTGGTAGAGCTTGGATGGCGAACTGATGGCAGGCAATGGCACACCATTGGCAGTCCAGGAAAGCGATTGTGAACCATTGGACAATGTCAGCGAAGGAAAACGCGTCGCCGCACCAATGTGTTTGGCCATCATTTGATCCAACGATATCGTGTTCTTGAACCCCGCCAATCCAGGTCTTTCCGCAGAGGTCAACCAAGTGATAAACGAAGCATGCCCATTGTTCCCATTCTGGTTCGTGTGAGCAAATCCTGACAAGACACTGAAGTCCTTTCGATGCTCCTTGATCTCCTCCAAATACGGAGGCAGTTCAAAATTCGCCCCAGCCGTCTTGGGAAAGAAGTTTTCCGCATGAAACCCCAGCCCACCACACATTCCAATAAACCGAGCCGGAGCCGAATTCGCACCCGCCGCCCGAGTAAACGCAGGCGTCATCGCACTCAACAAAGGCAAGGCAACCGCTCCTCCAGTGCCTCTTAAGATTTGACGACGGGAAAGGTGGGTATTGCTGGCAATGTTCATTTGAAGTGGAGAGTAGAGAGTTGGGAGTAGAGAGTAAATTGATTAACCACGAAAGGCACGAAATAACACTAAATTTATTAACGCCATACGATGTGAACAATCAGACAATTCATTAGAAAAAATTTCGTGTGTTTCGTGTATTTCGTGGTCAAAATTAAAATGACCTAAAGATCTCAGACTGCACAACCAGGTGCATGAGATCCCGAATGTGATTTCCGCTCTTTTGGGATTGAAGAAGGAGTTCGTCCAGTTCCTCACGTTCCAAGGCTCCCATTTGACGTCCTGTGGCGTAGGAGAGGAGTTTGGTGGTGAGGTGGCGGACGACGAGGTCTTCTTTATCAGCGAGGAGCTTCTTGAATTCGACAATATTGGTAAATTCCTGACCACTGTCCGTTGTTCCGGATGGATCGATCTTGACGGGTTTGCCTTTGGCAGGAGCAGGATAATTGACTCGCCATTGGCCAATAGGGTTGAAGTTTTCCAGGGCAAAGCCGGGGGGATCAATTTTCTGGTGACAACTGTAGCAGGTGGGCAACTCCCGATGCTTGGCCAGTTGATCTCGGATCGTGGTGGTTCCTCGAATGTCAGGATCAATAGCGGGCACATCATCAGGTGGTTGCGGAGGTGGAGTACCTAAAAAGTTTTCCAATAGCCAGACCCCACGGGTCACAGGAGAGGTTTCAATTCCGTTGGCAGAGACAGTCAGTACGCTACCCATTCCAAGGAGACCTCCCCTTCTGGGGTCTTCCAATTTCACTTTGCGAAAGGTGTGGGCTTTGGCCGGAGCGAACTTGGCCGGTAATTTGTAAAGTCGAGCCAATGGCTTGTTGGCGAAGGTGTAATTGGAATGAATGAGTTCTGCAGCAGGCCGGTTCTTCTCGACCAAGTGCCGGAGGTAAAGTTGAGTCTCCTGCTTCATTGCGGTCTGCAAATCCTTGGAATAGTATTCCCGAAACGCCCGGCGATCCGGAGGCATATCGCCAAGAGCCCGAAGATTCAGCCAGGCATCGACAAAGTCGGCATAAAAGTTGGCAGATCTGGAATCGTTGAGAAGTCTGGTGAGTTCTGCAGTGAGAACTTGGGGTTTCAGCAGTTCCCCTGTGTCCGCCAATTTCTGAAGCTGGGCATCTGGCATGGTGGACCAGAGAAAATACGACAAGCGGCTGGCCAGATCATGCGGTGAAAGTTTCCTGGCGTTATTGGCCTGAGGAGCTTCCGAAAGATAAAGAAACGCAGGAGAACAAAGAACCGCTTTCAAAGCATCCAAAGTGGCTTGCCTCGAGGTATGTCCTGCCGCTTTGCGGGATGCCACAACTTGCAGAAGTTGCTGCAGTTCGACTTCTGTTGCGGGGCGACGATAAGCTTTGTTCGCAAAACTTTTGAGAATCTCAGGAATTCGCTGTTCCTGAAAGCACCCCTCACCAAGAAGTTCCTTTTGAATGGCAGTTGGCCATTCCTGATAAACAGGCCCCCGAACCTTCACTTCATGAATGCGGATGTGAGGCATCTTTCCATGCTGAAGTACAATCCTGCGGGCTTGGACAATGCTGGCCTTCGGATAGTTATCATCTTCGGGCCAATGCTTTCGATATCTTTGTGCAATTGCACTGAATGCCCGGCGGCAATTTGCCATGCCGTTCGGAAAGATGAAACGCGGAGTCTGCCCTTTCTCTAACCGAACTCGTAACGTGTACCATTGCGGTTCTCCATCCTGAATCACGGTCTCTGCCAACTTAGGCTCTATCGGTTGCGGATGATGAAGAAGGCCTACTGTGTGATCTCCCGGCACAAGGCCCAGCCTAAAGGGTTCTGATAAATCCATATCAAAGATCGCTGGATCATATGGTGTGTCCCGATGCATCGAATTCGCTAGAACCTGAATCTCATATTCACCATCTTCGTGTACACCTTTCTCAAATTCAGAGATAGCCGCATACCCGCCCTCATGATTCACTGTATTGGGGACTTCGTAGACGCAGAGGTAGCGGAATTTATAAGCGTGGTTGTGGGCGTAACGCAGTTCCTGTCCCTGGTCGAAGTTACCCTTGAAATGCCAGGACTTCTCCTCAGGTTTTTGGGTCA
>CAYSOI010000528.1:0-3310 GCA_964432425.1 uncultured Opitutales bacterium
GCAAAATGGGTTATCCGTGCGGCACTTGGCTTTGGTTTCTTTTCAGTCTGGATGACAATTTTTGAACAATACGAAGAAATCAGAAAAAGATTGATCTCCTCCTTCAAGGGAACCGCCAAAGACTGTTTTGATTCGAACGGAGCCGTTATAAAACGTCCAGGCGGAGTAATTTAGCACATCGACTATGGCCTCCAGCACATACAGAGGCGGAGCTGCGGCTAAGTCAGCAATGATGTATGAGGCCACTTGGGTAGTCATTTATGCGGCAAGCCAGCTTTCCTAGGCTTATCTTACACCAAGGGCGGTGCCCTGGGCTAGTATGCAAAAGCCCGTTGGGCTTAGGGAATGTGTGATATGGAATTAATAAATGCTAGGACTTGGCAAACTCCATGCGGTATCAGATGTTGATTCAATCATTCCTTTATCGACTTGGTATCAGTCGATGAAGAGAAACTCGTTGGACATGAGGAGGATCTGAGCAAGTTGGGCAAATGTGGCGGATTTTAAATACTGTTTGGCGACAGTGATCTCTTTTGGGGTTGGGTTTCTGGAATACACATGGTGGTACAGTTTCTGGATATTGTTGTTGGTTAGCTTTGTGAGTTGTTCCGCCATGTTTTGCACAAAGGGGTTATTCATCGTGTAGAGGGCTTGCTGGGGAGTTGTGGTAGCAGGTCGTTTCGCACTGTGAATGCTTGGATTGGGAACGTCGAAAGTACGAAATATGGGGGGAATGTTCTGGCGTTCGACTTTGGCGTAGACGGCTCGTCTGCGGGAAAATGGGGGCTTATCCAAGGGCTCCGAACGGCCTCCAATTTTGCCGACATTGAGTTGATTGGAGACCTTCAGAATGGAGTCCCGTTGAGATTCAAAATCCAGGCGTTTGCGGTTCTGTTTGGAAAGGAGCCGGTTCTCAGGGTCTGTTTCATAAGTAGTTGCCAGAGAAGTCCTTTGGTAAGTCTGGGAGGTGAGGATGTAGCGATGGAGAGCTTTCAGGGACCAGTTGTTCCTGATCAGGTAGGAGGCCAAATGGTCCAGAAGCTCTGGATGGGTTGGAGGGATTCCCTGGGTTCCAAAATCACTGGGAGTATCCACGAGAGGTTTGGCAAAATGGTGCATCCAGACCCGATTAGCGATGACACGTGCCGTCAAGGGATTGCCTGGAGATGTGATGGCTCGGGCCAGTTCCAGGCGACCACTGGATGTTTCAGGAAAGGGTTCGCTGTCTTTTGCAGAAAGTACTTCCAGAAACTTGCGGCGAACCTGTTCCCCTCTGGTGTTGGGGTTGCCACGAATGTGGATTTGCTGTGAGATCATTTTGCCCCTGTCTTTGACAATCATTGCCCGTGGGGGTGCATGCCGGGATGCGGCAATAAACTGGTCCCGTTTGGCGGTAAGTTTGTTCAATTTGTTGCGGTCGGCCCGATTGATGTAGTTTGGAATACTCTTGGGGGTAAAAGTGGACGGGAAATTGATGTTGCTGGGAATGTTGGGAAATTTGGATGCCTCTGGATTCTGGTAGGTGTCCGCAAGGAGTTTGGCGTATAGAGCAATCAGTTCCTTTGGGGTCTTGGGATCGGTATCCTGCAACGCCGCTTTGAGCTTGGGGTGAGTGTTCTTGGGAATGGCGGCATGGAGTGCATCCGAATTGGTAGGAAACGTTCCTTCCAGCATGGTCATCCACACACCAAATAGCACATCGTTCTTTCGGTTCTTGTGCTTGAGGAAATTTCTCCAACGAAGGAGATACTTTTTGTAGAGTTTTCGTTTGTCTGCTTCCACTTGCAACTGCTCGTCGGTTTTGGCCCGGAATTCGTAGAGAACATGCAAATAAGTGTTGAGGCTTTTCTCGGTCTGAAGCTTGTCGATGCATTCCTGAAGGAATTTGTCGATCTCCTCTTGTTTCCTTGCCAGTTCGACTTTGTACTTTCGGTATTCCGGAGAGTCCACAGGTTCACGAAGAACAGGTAGTTCCTTTGGCTCCTCAATGTTTGCAAAGACACCGTACAAGGAGTAGTAATCTTCCTGAGAGATGGGATCAAAAAAGTGGTCGTGACAACGGGTGCAGGCAACCGTCAGCCCCATCAATCCTCTCGTCACCACATCGATCTGGTCATCAATGATGAGATGGCGGCGATTCAGAAACTTGTTTCCCACCGTAAGGAAACCAAGTGCAGCCAATTCAGACTTCGGCAATTCCGGGAGAAGGTCTGCCGCCAATTGACGTTGGATAAATTGATCATAGGGTAAATCCTGATTAAGAGCGTGGATGATCCAGTCACGGTATGTATAGGCGTAGGCATAATTTCGGTCCCTACCAGCGGTTAAATAACCTTTGGTATCACCGTAACGGACCACATCCATCCAGTGTCGCCCCCATTTTTCCCCATAATGCGGTGAAGCCAGCAACCGATTTACCAACTCTCGGTAAGCCTCCGGACTTGAATCTTTTTCAAATTTCCGGACATCCTCATAAGTTGGCGGCAACCCGGTCACGTCATAAGATAGCCTGCGAATCAGATGCCTGGCTTCCGCTCTGGGAGTTGCGGATAAATTGGCCTCTTCCAGCTTCTTTTGAATAAACAGATCCACCGGATGCGTGGAAGCGATGGGTGTATTCAATTTAGGAAGAGGAGGATTGGCAATGGGTTGCAAGGACCATAGCTCCGGCTCGGCTCCAAGCCAGGACATGCCGTAAAAAGAACTGCATAGCCAGAGCAGAGAAGCCTGCTTCCATCCAAAGCAGACAGAGCTTTTCGTGTCCGAACTTGTGCTATGTTTATCCATATTGAGTAAATTTCCTATCAGCTTAGAATTTTGACACAGGATGCACCTTTCCATTACGAGTAGTGAACCTGTATATTCTCCAATCCCACCATTTCTTCACTCCATCCAGTATTGAAACGATGTTACTTTTCAATCCCAGACCTCTGCTGCCATTACTTTTCGGAATGTTGCTGGTCAGCTCTGTACGTTCCCAAACTCTTATCTGGGACACCAAGTTACCAGATTCTGTCACCAGCTTCGGAGCCTGCAAGAGTGGAGATTATCTCTATGTGTACGGGGGCCACAAAGGAGAAGCTCATGTGTACTCCAAGGAAACCCACTCCCAATCCTTCGCCCGGATAAACCTTAAAGATCGATTGGAATGGGAAAAACTTCCCTTCAACATTCCTATCCAAGGCTTCGGAATGGCGGCTCATCAGGACAAGATCTACATCGTGGGAGGTTCTCAGGCGACCAATTCTCCCAATGAGAAATCCAACCTAACATCCCGCAGCGATGTTGCCGTATTTGATACCTGCTCCAA
>CAYSOI010000529.1:0-3303 GCA_964432425.1 uncultured Opitutales bacterium
ACATCGGGGCAGGTCACAACAAGGTCGTAATCACCGTCATCATCATAATCCATGGGAAGTGGCCAGGCCCACAAGCCTACGCCCAGATCGACTTGAATGTCCGGGTTGTTGTAGGGGAGAGGAGTTTGTGCGATGAGGGATGTTGTGACGAAAGTCGTAAAGATGATGTGAAGGTATTTCATGTTAAAATTAGAGGATTTATTTGGAGGTACGATTGGGCATGTCTTCAATGCAATACAGATGTTTGGAGCCACGTATGAAAAGTTGATTTCCTGCAATCGCTAATGAAGAATTGATAGGTTCCTCCAAATCGTTGGTCGCTTTGGGAGTGGTGGTTTTCTGGTCTAGGACCAGTGTGGTGCCTTGTTGGTCTGTAATATAGAGGTTCCCATTGGCCGCAACAGGAGAGGCATAAATATTCAGAAGCCCTGATAAACGCACGGTTGGGTGTGTGCTTTCCCCGGTTTTTGCATGCCGTTGGGTGAGGATATTTTGATAATGCCGCAGGTAATAGAGGGTATTGTTGGCCAGAAGAGGGGAGGGGACGTAGGGAGGTCGCAAGTTCGATCTCCAGAGAACATGGTCTGTGTGGGTGAGGTCTCCCTTGGCATTTTTGGTGCTGATAGCAATGATAGCCCTTGTGTCGTAACTACTACCTGCCAGGAGGGTGTCATCGGCATGTATGGGGCTGGCAACAACGTTGTGGGACAGGCCCCTGCAGGACCACAGGACTGAACCTGTTTTAAGGTCGTAACTGCGTATGGCTTTCGTTCCCAGGATGATAGCTTGGGGATGGGTGTCGGGGTAGGCGATGATGGGGGTTGCCCAGGAGGTGGGTTCCTCTCTGTTTTTTCTCCAGATTTCCTTGCCGTTTTGGGTGTTAATGGCGGTGACAAACGATTGGCCTTCATGATCACAGTTTACGACGAGAGTCTGGTTGTGAAGGGCAGGGGAGGCGCCTTCTCCGTGGCCATGTTTCATGGTGAAAGGGCCTAGTTGCCTCTCCCAAAGGACTTTTCCTTCAAAACTGAGGCAATAGAGACCATTGGAGCCAAAGTAAGCGAAGATTTTTTTGCCATCGGTGATGGGGGATGCGGAGGCCCAGGTTCCGGTCTCGTGTGTGCTGCCGATGGGGCGGGCCGTGCGGACATTGGTTTGCCAGCGGATTGTTCCTGTATTTCGATCTATGGAGATGACGGAAAAGTGGTGCTTTCTGTGAGCATCGATGTTGTTGTGGGCGCCTGGAGGTTGGGGGGGAGGAGGTGGTAATTTTGGGCCGGTGGGAGACGTGGAGGTCAGGATGATGGAGTCTTCCCATACGATCGGGGTGGAGTGGCCCATGCCCGGGATTGGGGCCTTCCATTTGATGTTATCTTGTTCACTCCAGGATGTGGGTGGTTTTGCCTTTGGTGCTTCTCCTGTCGCCAAAGGACCTCGCCATTGATGCCAGTTGTTGAGGACATTGGCATGGCTGAATGGATGGTGTAGATTGAGTAGGAGGAGAGTGAAGAAAGTTCTGTTCATCGTGTGTGGATCGTATTTTGCCTTGCCTCCGGATTCATTGACGAAGTAGTTATTGGCCCCATGAGGCAAATCAAATTATCAGGGTTGGTGCTGCTTTTATGGGGATGTGGAGATCGTAATGGTGATCAGTTGGTTGATGAAGTTCCGCCTGTAGTGGATGCGGCTCCTGGCCCTGTGGAGGAGAAGTTGCCGTCCTGTGTGGATGGTGCAGGCTTTCTGGTGTTTGAGGATACGGCGCTGGAGTCTGCATTGCGGGTGGAATTGGGGGTTTCTGAAGGAGGGATTCCTGTTGAGAAAGTGACTAAGGTGAGGAGTTTGGACTTAAGCTCCAGGGGAATCAAAAATATCAATGTTTTGGGTGAGTTTTCAAATTTGGAATTTCTAGATTTAACTGAGAATAGGATTTCGGATATTACCTATCTCAAAAAACTGAAAAATCTGCGGGAGTTGTGGTTTGGAGAGAACGATATTGCGGATTTAAGTTCTATAGCGGGGGCGAGGCAATTGGAGGTTTTGGAGGTTCATTCGAACCAGATTCATGACATTGCTTTCCTTGCTGACCTTGTGGATTTGCAGCGTTTGAATTTATGGAGGAATCAGGTGGTGGACCTAACCCCTTTGAGCTCCTGTACCAAGCTTGAGTTTTTAGACCTACGTGAGAATCAGGTAAGTGATATTCAGGCGATTGGGCCGTTGTTCGATCTCAGGGCTTTGTTGTTGAGTACAAACCAGATCAAAGATATCAATGCTATCAGTGGCTTGGGGCAGTTGAAAGTTTTACATCTTGCCAGGAATCAGGTTGTGGATCTGGACCCGTTGGCGGAGTTAACCGATTTGGAGGTTTTGGAGTTGAGAGAAAACCAGATTGTGGATGTGCGGCCCCTGCATGCTATCAGCAGCCTGAAAATGCTTCATCTTTGGGATAATCCAATTGATGAACTGAAGGTGGCTACACTACGCAGAACCTTTCCATTGATTACGATTGGATTTTAATCATTTTTAATTTGCCTATCGTTGGCGCAGGCTTACTGCATTCTACGGAACCATGGTAAATTGAAAAAATCTTGTTAAATTTGTCTCAATTGTCAAAATCTCCCTATTATAGTAATTATACCCCGTTCTTCCCTTTCACTTTATTCCATTACTTCTCTGGTCACCCATAATGATTCATTCCCGAATTTCTCCCTTTAGAATGGAGTCGCCCAAATTATTGTTTTGTGGCTTACTGGCTTTGCTTGGTCTGCAAGCCATCACGCCTACGCACGTACGCGCAGCCAGCCACGATCTTAATATCACGACTTCTCCTCAACACGCCGGTTATGTTTCCGGCCAAGGCAGCTACCTTGCTGGAACCCAAGCCACTCTGACTGCTACTCCTGCCACCGGTTTTGAGTTTCTCGCCTGGGAAGGCGACATTGCCACGACACAAAATCCACTGACCATCACAGTGGATAGCGACACAACAATCACCGCGAAGTTTGGATCACTTGCCGGTGCGCCTTACACGGTCAGTGTTGCTCCTAATCCTGCTGGGGCAGGCTTTGTGGTTGGCGGAGGAAGTTTTCACGAAGGGCAACAGGCAACGTTGACGGCGACTCCATCTCCTGGTTTTGTTTTTTCTACCTGGGAAGGCGATTCCACCAGCACAAGCAACCCGCTTACGATTTCAGTCACCAAGGATTTGAATTTATCTGCGGTCTTCAGTTTGGCGACAGGAACCGGATATGCTGTCTCGGTGGAAACAGAGCCAGAAGGATCTGGTTTTGTAAATGGAGGGGG
>CAYSOI010000530.1:0-3291 GCA_964432425.1 uncultured Opitutales bacterium
CTCAATGAATTTTCAAACTGGTATTATTCCTTCGCCATGGTTTGGGTTTCGGATTGGTCGGGTCTATCCTTTCCATTTGGCGAATGAGGGAGGTTGGGAAACCGCCTCTCCCATGGATGGATCATGAATCAGACGTGTTCTACTTCTTCTTCAGGCTGGCCAGGTACTCGATGAGATCGATGAGTTCCTGTTCTTGAAGGGCGAGGTGGAGACCGGGGGGCATGAGGGAGGTTTTCATTTTTTCCCGGGACTGGATTTTGGATTTGGGGTAAGTTTGGCGGAGGCCTCCGGGCATGCGGAGGGTGACGTTGTTGTCGGTTTCGGAATGGATGATGCCGGCGGCGGAGGTGCCGTCTTTGAGTTGGAAAATCCAGCCTTCGTAATTGAAGCTGACTCCGGCAGAGGGATCAATAATGGAGGTGTAGAGTTCGGTTTTGGGGAGTTTGTCTCCGATTTCCGTCAGGGCGGGACCATAATCGATGCCGATGTTTTCCGCGACGTGACAGGCGACGCAGAGTTTTTGGTAGGCGATTTTGCCTTTGGCGGGATCGCCCTTGCGTTTGGCGAGTTTGGCGATGTCGATGGTGGTGGAGGCGGTGGTGGAGGGGTGAGTCGTATTGAGATATTTTTGGGCAAATTCCTTTTGCTCTGCATTGCCGACTTTGGTGAGAGCCTGGGCGGCGTCTTGTTTCAGGTCTGCATCTTGCGTTTTCTGGATGAATTGTTCCAGTAGTTTGCCGCAGGAGGGGTGTTGTACAAAGCCGAGGAGGCTGAGGAGTTTCCCAGCTTGTTCGGGTTTGGCCTTTTGCAAGGCATCCGCAATGAGTGGGTCGGCTTCGAGGGTGAACAGGAGTTTGGTTGCATTGGTGGCCTGGGCACCTTGGGGCTTGTCGAGAATGGATTGAAGGAGGACCGGATACTCCTCGGAAACTTGAAACTTGGAGACAATGTCGAGGTGTTCCTCGGTACCGCGAACAGATTTGGCGTAGCGCTGGACGGCTCCTTTCCATTTCTCATTTCCCGAAACATCGTACCGTTTGAGCTTGATCAGGGTCTGCACAATGATGCGGTCGCGAGGTTGCAGTTCCGCATGGACTTGTATGCTGGTAAACAGGATTGCGAAGATCAGCGGCAGAAGGAATCGAGTTTGCATGTCTGAATATAAATACAATGGAGGGAAACGTTCCGTCGTTTCCTTTGCCTACGGCGATGTCGGGGCATTGCCCTCCCCGGAGTAGATGTTGGAAATCAGATGTCCAGCAGAGCTTCGAGGGCTTTGTCCTTGGCGGGACCGGAGTGGAAGTCGAGAGCACGAAGGTAACGTGGGTGAGTGTCTTCCGGGGTGTTTTTGTCTTTCAGAATTTTGACGATGAAGCCTGGTGCCTCGTTGGCACGGGAACGCCAGATGATGTCGCGGCCTGCCGGGGTATTCCAGTTGTTGCCGGATTTCTTGAGCCAGGCGGCGAAGAAGCGGTCCCATTGGCCTTCGGCAGAGATGCCCAGTGCTTCCAGATACCAGCGGTCTACACCATCATGTTGTGCGGCGAGTTCGGCCCAGATGTTGGCGGCTTTGGGGGATTTGTTGTCACGCAGGGCAATGGCGACTTCGCGGCGAACCTGGGCGGATTCATCTTTGGCCAGTTTTTCGCAGGCGGCAATCAGGTTGGCTCCGTTTTGACGGGCAAGACGAATGCCGGTGATGCGGATGTTGGCATCTTGATCTGCAATGGCGGCATCGACGTACTTTTGCTCTTTGCCTTTGATTTTGCCAAGGAGCCAGAGGCCACGGGCACGATTGACTGGATTTTCACATTCCCAGAGTCCAAGAAGGGCTTTTTCTGCGTCGGCACTAGCTTGATGCAATTTATTCCAGGCAAGGTAACGGGTAGCCATGTTGGGGCTTTCGAGAGCTTTGGCAGCTCCTTCCAGAGTGCTTAGGTCCAGTTTGGGTACGTTGTATTTGTGCCCTTCGGGAGCGACGAGGAAGAGTCGACCGCGGTCGAGATCCCGCATGTTGTGGCCTCCAACACCGGGGTCATACCAGTCGGCAACAATGAGGGAGCCGTCTGGAGCTACGGTGACATCGGCGGGGCGGAACCATTTGTCGTGCTTGGCTCCGTCGAGAATGTCGACGATTTCAGCGGTGTATCCGGCACCTTCGTTTTGGACGGGGTAAGCCCGCACGATGCTGGGGCCTGCATCACAGTGGATGACCTGGCTTTGGAACGTTTTGGGGAGAAGGCTGCCTTCATAAATGGTGATGCCGGTAGGGGAGCCTGCTCCGGTTTGGAGGAGGTTGGGAACGACGCCGGGGTCGTTGAGGTGCCAGTGGCGAAGAGGGATTTCCTTTTCAATATTGTTGCGTTGGTCTCTCCAGCCTTTGCCGGTAAATTCGTCGCGGTAGCCGTAGTTGCCGAATTCCATGACGTAATTGATACGAACGCCACGGTTGCCGTCGTCATCATTGTCGGATTGCCAGAGGGTGCCGTAGGAATCGACGCAGACTTCCCAGTTGTTGCGGAAGTTCCAGCCGAGGGTTTCAAAGTCAGATCCATCTGGATTGCAGCGGAAGACCATGCCTTGCTGATAGGGTTTGCGGCGGTCGTTCACTTCGTTGCCAGCTTTGTCGATGATGACTTTGCCGTCCTTGTCCTTGATTTGGCGACCGGAGTTGCCGAAGTTGAAGTAGAATTTGCCATCGGGACCAAAGTGAACGGCGTGAATGCCGTGGTCGTGTTGGGTCCCGGAAATGCCGGTGAAGAGGTTTTCCTTGGAGTCGGGCTTGTCGTCGCCATTGCTATCGGTGAAGACCATGATTCTGTCCCCAACGGCAACGATGATCTTTTCGCCAAAAACGGAAACTCCGTGGGCGGAATCTACATCGCGGCCCTGGTAGAAGGTTTTGACTTTGTCGACTTTGTTGTCGCCGTTGGTGTCTTCCAGAATGAGGATGCGGTCGCCTTCGGGGCGTTTGTTTTTGTGTTTGCGGTAGTTGACGACTTCGCAGACCCAGATGCGGCCTTTGGAGTCGATGTCGATGGCGGAGGGGCTGAGAAGTTGCGGCTCGGAAGCAAAGAGGGAGGCTTTCAATTCTTCATGTACATCGAGGTTGGCTACGGCATAGCTGGGATCGCCTTGTTCCCCTTGTCGACCTGTGGGTCCTGCCGGGCCTGCTTTTCCTTTAAGTTTTACTGGGAAAATCGAGGAGGACTTCTGATTGCCGTTTTCTTCCGCCTGAACACCACTTTGAACCAGTGGAGACAAGACGAGAAGCCCGGCGAGGAGGAATGG
>CAYSOI010000531.1:0-3291 GCA_964432425.1 uncultured Opitutales bacterium
GCCGATGGAAACGTCAGCAACTACTTCCTGACCACCTTTGGTCGTGCAACCAGGGAAACCGTCTGCTCCTGTGAAGTCAAAATGGAGCCCAGTCTTTCTCAGGCATTACATTTGCTGAATGGAGAGGTGACTCACAACCGGATTCGCTCCGGGCAAATGATTCCAACCCTTTTGAAACAAGAAGGCCAAACGCCCGAAACAGCGATTAATTATCTCTATCAGTCCACCCTGTGCCGACTTCCCCAGGAAGAAGAAAAGAAGCCTCTTCTGGCCTTACTGGAAAAAGAGAAACCCGAAGAAACTGCCCCGATCCTCGAAGACGTATTCTGGGCACTCCTCAACTCCAAAGAATTTATCTTCAACCACTAAGTCCACTTTGTCCACCAGGTCCACCGTCCAACAAACCATGAAGCTCTCCACCAAAACTGCTCTCCTTGCGACCCTTCTGCCAACCTATCTGCTGGCGGCCGATGCTCAGAAAGTCACTTGGGATGACCATGTCTTCGCCGTCATGGAAGAGTCCTGCATCTCCTGCCACAATCCAGACAAGGCCAAAGGCGGTCTAGATCTCAGTTCCTACAACAACATGATGAAAGGTGGTAGCAGTGGAGCCAGTGTCACTCCCGGCGACCCAGGAGCCAGCTTACTTTACAAAGTGATGGCCCATCTCGAAGAGCCGTTCATGCCACAAAACAAAGATAAGCTGCCTCAGCCCAAAATTGACATCGTCAAAAACTGGATTTCCGGTGGCATCCTGGAGACGCTGAACAGCAAAGCCAAGAAAGCCAAACCTTCTGTAAATATTGCTCTCTCCCCCGGAGCAGCTACTGGAAAACCAGAAGGCCCAGCCGCTCAACCCGAATACCTCTCCCTGGAACCTGCCGTCCTGAGCGAACGTCCAGCCGCCATACCTGCCATCGCGACAAGTCCATGGGCTCCAGTTGCCGCAGTTGCTGGCCAAAAGCAAGTTTTGCTCTACAACACAGATACTCTCCAACCCACTGGAATTCTCCCTTTCCATGAAGGATTTATTGAATCCCTCAAATTCAGCCCCAATGGTGCATTGTTGATTGCCGGTGGGGGTCGTGGAGGAAAAATGGGACGTGCCGTTGCATGGGATGTAAAATCCGGAAAGCAACTTCTGACGCTTGGTCAGGAATATGACATGGTACTCGCCGCGGACATCACGGCAGATCACTCCACAATTGCCCTCGGTTCACCGGGAAAGCGCATCAAAACTCATGAAACCGGTACAGGTGATCTCAAGCACAACATAAAAAAACACTCCGACTGGATTACTGCAGTTAGCTATTCCCCCGACGGAGTTTTGATGGCCACGGGCGACCGAAATGGGGGTGTCTATGTTTGGGAAGCCTTCACCGGAAATCTCTTTTACACCCTGGCTGGCCACAAGGGTGGGATTACTGGTCTGAGTTGGCGTATTGACTCCAATGTACTGGCGACGGCCTGCACGGATGGATCCGTCCGGCTCTTCACCATGTCCAACGGACGCCAGTTCAGAACCTGGAAAGCTCACAACGACATACTTGCCATTCACTTCGGAAGACATGGACAAATCGTGACCTCTGGCCGTGACAAGCAAGTCAAGACCTGGGGACAGGATGCTAAACAACTCAAAGCCTTTACTGGGTTTGAAGAATTACCTCTCGAAGTGGCCTTCAACCACAATGGCAAACGGGTACTCGTTGGTGATTGGAATGGTACCGTATCGGTCTGGGATGTGGAGACCGCAAAACAGATCGGCACACTTTCGGCCAATCCCCCCACCATTGCCAGACGGATCTCCCAGTCTGAAGCCAATCTGAAAACGGCAAAGGAGAATACAGTGAAAGCCAAGCAAACTTTGGATGCGGTAAAAGCTGCAACCGCAAAGGCTATCAAAACCTTGAATGACGCCAAAGCCCTCGTGGCCACCCGTACAACAGAAAAGGCCGCTGCAGATACCGCACTTACACAAGCCAAGACGGTTTCGGCAAATGCTGACAAAGCCAAGAAAACAGCCATGGCTGAGGTTGAGAATTTGAAAAAATCGCATGCTCAACTGGCAGCCCAGGTCAAGCCGGTTGAAACAGCACTCGATACTTCCAAGCAAAGTCAGACCAAATGGAAATCTGAAATTACCTCAAGAATGACCCAGGCCAACAATTTGAAGACGGCCTCGGATAATGCCTCTGCACTTTCCAAGAAAACTCCTGAGGACAAATCCCTTCAAGACGCTGCAGCCAAAACCCTTGCTGCCCTTCAAGCCATGCAAAAAGCCCTGGAGGAATCCAAGAAACAAGAAGGCACCGCAGCGCAGCAAATCAAAGCCAACTCTGATAAGCTCACAGCCTTACGGCAAAAGCTCGATGCATCTACCAAAGCAATCCAAGTCGTCCAAGCCAAAGTAGTAGCCCAGGACAAAGCCTTCAAAGATGCCGCCGTGAAGATTGCCGCAGCAACCAAAGCTGCCTCTGATAAAGCAAACCAATTGAAAGCAGCTCAAGCCGCTGTCCCCAACGCGGACAAAGCTCTCAAAGCGCAACAAGCCAAGGAAAAGGCACCAACCGACGCTCATATCGCTGCTGTAGCCACCGAAAAGGAAGCAGCCTTGGCCATCACCAAATGGAAAGCCGAAGAATTCAACGCTCAACGCCATCAGGTGATTGCCGAACTGGAAAGCTCCTCCTCACAATTCAATGAGCTTCAGTATGCCTTTGAGACCGCCAAATCCGAATACGACCAAGCTCAGGCCCAACTCTCCAACCTCGAAAAGGAAAAGGCCGGTATCCCTGCCAGGACCACCGCAATTCAGCAGGAGCTCGACGCACGTAAGAAAACAGCCACCGCTGAAGCTCAAAAACTCGGCAACCTCAATCGCTCTGCCCAAGAGAAGGAAGCCTTTTTGAAAAAGTTGGATGCTCTAAGCAAAGAACTCGAAGCTCTGGCCAAAAAGGAACCCCAAAACAACGAATTATCCCAAGCCGACAAGGAACTCCGTGAGAACGTCCGCCAGCAACTGGTCGCCGCCCTCAATAACGCCCGTGCCTCCATCGCCGCTCAATCCCAAACCGTCGAGCAAGCCAACGCTGCAGTCACTAAAACCGAGCAAAAAATTGCCGCACTGCAAAAGCTCCCTCAGCAGCTCGATGCTAAGATTCAAACCCAAGCCAAAGTTCGCGACGACCTGAAAACCAAATTCGCCAAAGCCCAGGCCGAACAAGCCACTCTCCAAAAATCCCGCCAAGCCCTCCAAACCAAGATCGACCAGATGACCAAAGAGTACCTGGC
>CAYSOI010000532.1:0-3283 GCA_964432425.1 uncultured Opitutales bacterium
CACAAGTCAGCCAGATGTCGCCACAAGCATGGGCGGCGGAACCTGTTGGATGATCGAGGCCGGAGATAACGGTTACCTTGTCGCGAAGGGGTTCGAAGGATTCCAACACTTTGGTGAAGCGAAAATCTTTGCCGGTTCCCAAGGGAAACCAATGCCAGTCCTCGTGTTCGGGAGTGTTCGAGGGAGGTAGGCTGACACCATTGGCTTGGTAACAGAATACGGCTCGGCGAATTGAGTCGGGATTGGCTTTCACATCTTTGCCCATCGCCTCCAGAAAAGGCAGGCCAAGAGTTGCTCCGATGCCACGCAACAATGTGCGGCGGGGGATATGCCAGGATTTTGTGCTCATATCAGTTTGAGTAGTAAATGGATTGAATTTAGCGATTCAGGAAAAGTTCGTTTTTCACGATGGTGCGGATGACGGACTGCATTCGGTAATCTTCCTTTTTGATTTGGGCGGCCATGTCGTCCACTTGCGGACTATCGGCAAAGGACAAGGAGCGGCCCAGTGCCCAGGAAGTCAGGTGGCTGACCAGGGATTTGGCAACATCTTCGCTGCGGTTTTCCAACAACCAGGTTTTCAGATCTTCCATGCCTTCGACAACATCGCCGTTGGGAAGAGTGGCGGTGGCTTCAGATCTGCGAAAACGGCCCATGGTGTCAAACTCCTCCATGGCAATACCCCAGGGATCAATGCGTTGGTGACAACTGGAGCAGGCGGCATCATTGCGGTGGAGTTCCAACTGTTTGCGAATGGAGAGCTTTTGCAGTTCAGGGTTTTCTTCATCCAATGGTGGAACTCCGGGTGGAGCTTCGGGAGGAGGTGCACCGAGAACTCGTTTGGTCAGCCAGACTCCACGTTTGACCGGATGGGAATCCATTCCTGATGAATGTCCGGTAAGAATGCTGGCGTGGGTAAGCACTCCACCGCGATGATGCCCTTCCGGCAGGCTAACCCGGCGGAACTCCTCTCCTTTCACCTCGGTGTGTTTGATGTCTCGGTAAAATCGGGCAAGGTGCTCATTGGTCATCACCCAGTCGGAATCGACCAACTCCAGCAGGCTGCGATTCGACCGCAACATTTCAGCAAAGTAGTGGTAGGTCTCCAGCTTGGCAGTCTCAACCACTGGGCCCCATTCCCGCGACTTGACCACCACGCGATCCACCCGGCTGACATCCAACCATTGATCGACAAAATCCTTCACAAAATCCCAGGACCTTTCGTCTGCCAATAAGCGGTCTACTTGTGCGTCCAGATTGTTTGTGAGATCCCCCTCAGATGCCAACTTAATCAACTCGGCATCGGGCATTGTGTTCCAGAGAAAATAGGACAGCCGGGCGGCCAATTCAAACTCGGTCAATGGACGAGGTTGGCCATCGAGATTCGGCTCATGGATGTAAAGAAACTGGGGAGAACACAGAGCAATGACCAAGGTCTCCAGAATGCTGGCTTCAAAGGACTCAGGATGCTCCTTCTCGTGAATCTCTTTCTGAAACCGAACCATCATGCTCAATTCCTCTTCCGTAGGAGGTCGACGCCAGGCTCGGGTGAGAAAGGTTTTGAGAATTTCCTGGGGGTCTTTGCTGACGAAGATTCTCTTGTGGTTGGGTGGTGGATACTCCTCAAAATAGGGAGCTTCAAAGGCAACGGAATGGACGATCACCTTCTGACCTTTGTCGTGTTTTTTAGGAACAATGTGAAACGCTCCGACATGGGCCAGATTGCTGAGGAAGTTTCGGGATTCAGGTTCCCAGGTCGGCAGAGGCATCTTTTCGAGCCGGTCAACAAATTGAAACTCCTGAATTTCGCCCAGTGCGACCGTAAGAGGTTGGGCTTGTCCGGCGAGGTCGAAGGTTTCGGAGTCGTCACGACGATTTCCCAGATACCCTTGAACCCTAGGCCGTGCTTCAGGTGGTAAATCGGCAGGTGCATCCGGAGCCAATGAGGCACGGACTCGAATGGCAAAATCACCTTCACGAGGAAACTCACGGATGATCACTTTCAGGGTTGGGGAAGTCTTTTTGCCTGGGATGTACTGCTGGACTGCGTTGAGTTTGTAACCGTTATTCAGAAGCTGAAACTTCTTCCCTGCCCCACGGAAGTCCACCATCACGGAATGAAAAATATGGTGAAACTCCTTGGGCCCCGGAACCGAACCATTTCCGTTCCAGCCTTCGTCAAAAATGTAGTTGGTTCTTCTCTTGTGAAGTGTGTATTCAAAGGGCTTTTCCAAAGGTAGTTCCTGATAGCGATAGTGCTCGGCCTTTTGAGGTGCACCGGCAAACCCGGTCTTGATGGGTTCTTTCTTGGGATTGATGTCTGGATTGATGTTCTTTCCGAAATCGACCCTGAAGTGTTGAATCTCCGGAACCTTGTCCAACATGATGACTTTCCCCAGAGCTTCCCGGGCGATCTTCATATAGTACTCCGTCTGCAGAGTGGAGATGGTCAGGGTCTCTGCATTGTTCCGAAAACCTTCCTGCGAAACACCCTCATCCGGAAGTTCCTCTCCAAAGCCCAGATCCAATCCAAGCAGATCCTTCAGAGTATTCCTGTATTGGGTCTTGGTCAAACGCCGAGGCAAAGTGACGATCTCTCCCTTGTGATGCTCAGCAGCTTTCCGAAGTTCTTCCGTCAACCACCTGATCACCAGCAAACGTTCCTCATCCTTCGGCTGCGTCTTCTTCGGAGGTGGCATCTCTCCAAGATTCAAAGCATCCAACATCGCATGCCATTTCAAGGTGTCCTTCCCTTTCACAACATCCACATCCAGAGCTTCAATATCCAGCTCCCCTTTGGCCTCCTTCCCTTCATGACAACCAATGCAGTATTGATCCAGAACAGGATAGATGTGTTCGTCGAAGTCCAGAGGTTTCTCCTCGGCAAAGGTTGGGCGGAATAGCAGCCCCAAAAAACAAAAGCTAAGAAATGGAAATTTCATAAGTTGGTAGGAATCATAGCCTGACGCGGCGAAATCTTCTTAAAAGAAGTTTCAGTAGATGGTGTGGTGCGATATGGACGGCCTGAAAGACCGTCCTACTTATTGTGATGCAGAATTTCTATGGTCGCACGGTCTTTTAGGCCGTGTATGAGAACTAAATACTTGCAGCCAATCCGAATGATATCAATATGCTACCACTATGAAATCGATACACATTCGAGATCTCAAAGAAGAAACTCTTCAGGGTTTGAAGAGACGGGCAGCCCGACACCGCAGATCACTACAGAAGGAAATGCAGGTACTTCTGGAAGATGCCGCCAGCATGGCTCCACCAGACAAAC
>CAYSOI010000533.1:0-3276 GCA_964432425.1 uncultured Opitutales bacterium
CCCGCCGAACCTTTTTGAAAACTGCTGCGGTTTCCAGCATTGCCATGCCCACCATCATCCCGGGAAGTGCTCTGGGAAAAAACGGGAAAGTGGCTCCAAGTAATCGACTGGTCATGGGTGGCATTGGAATCGGACCTCGTGGACGCAAAGTCCTCTCCTGCTTTCTTCAACAACCTGACGTACAGTTCGTCACCATCGCAGACGCTCAGGCAGACCGCCGTGAAATCGTTCGCCGTCTGGTCAACCGCGATTACAAAAACGAAGACTGCACAAAAACCCGTGACATGTTTGAAGTGCTGAATCGGGACGACATCGACATCGTCCAAATCACCACCGGCGACCGCTGGCACACTCTCGGCACCATCCTCGCCGCACAGGCAGGAAAAGACATTTACTGCGAAAAGCCCTGCAGCATGAACATCACGGAAAGCCAGGAGCTTGCCGATGCAGTCAATAAACATGGTCGCGTCTTCCAGGCTGGCACACAGCGACGCAACGTAAACAATTTCAAATTCGCCGCCAACCTCGCCCTGAGCGGCAAACTCGGCAATGTCCACACCGTCCATGCCGGCATTTTGAAACTCAAACCCAACGCCGAATGGCTTCCTGAAGAGGAACAACCCGATCCGGAAGTCTGCGACTGGGATCTCTGGCTCGGACCTGCACCATGGCGTCCTTACAACAAGAGGTACGTCCAGGGCCGCTGGCGTGGACATTATGATTTCCATGGCGGAGCCGGACTTCCTGAATGGGGTTCCCACACTCTCGATCTTTGCCAATGGGCAGCCAATGCTGACGACACCATGCCGGTTCGGTACGAATACGAAGGCGACGAAATCCATGGTTGGTATGACAACGGGATCAAACTCGTGATGCGTCTGGCCGGATTCCGCAAAGAAGGTGCCTGGAAAGTCCCAGGAACCTGCCCGGTAAAGTTTGAAGGCGACGAAGGCTGGGTAGAAGTCGGAGATCACGGAAACATCCTGACCAGCAAGAAATCCCTCATGGAAGGAGCTCCCAAGGAAGAGATGTATGGCACCGATCCAATCAAACACGTCCGTGAATTCCTCGACTGCGTCAAGACCCGGAACAAACCCGCCTGCAACCAGGATGTCACCCGCCGTGGTCACATCGCCTGTCACGCCGCCGCCATTGGTTGGCAACTGGGACGCAAAGTCGAATTCGACCCCAAATCCGAAACCTTTGTCAAAGACTGCGAAGCCCAGGATATGGCCAGTCGAGTCCGCCGTAAACCCTGGACACCTGAACTGAAAAAGCTGCCCAAGAAGAAGGCGTAAGTTACGCCTGTGATCTTGGTCCAGACAAGAAACAGGACCATAGACGTAGCGGAATTTTCCCAAAATTCCGACATACCTCATCAGAAGATTTGGCATCTTCTGCAACCATGATCTTGTGCCAACAGACTCGAGAGAAATGCAATCCGAAGATATTGATCAGTTTATCCTGGAAGTGACGGATGCCACCAGCCTGACCAACTTGGGAAAAGTCCAAAGTCTTTGGAGTGGCTATGGGAGCATTGTACGAATGGGATTGGAAGGAACTGAAGTTCCGAGTGTGATCGTGAAGCATGTGCAACCGGAGAACGGGGATCACCCGCGAGGTTGGAATACAGACTTGTCGCACCAGCGAAAGTTGAAGTCCTATCAGGTGGAAACGGGTTGGTACCGAGAGCAGATGAAGCAAACTCCTGGGAAAGCTCGTATACCGGAATGTTTGGGTGTGAAAACATCTGGAGAGGAAGTGCTGCTGGTGTTGGAGGATTTGGATGCTGCGGGGTTTGCCGCCCGGCGAAGTTCAGTCTCTCGACAGGAGTGGCAAGCTTGCGTCCGATGGCTGGCAGATTTTCATGTGGATCATCTTGGGAGGAACCCGGAGGGCCTCTGGAAAAGCGGCACCTATTGGCATCTGGAAACACGTCCACACGAACTGGAGGAATTGGAGGACGCACCCCTCAAAAATGCAGCAGAAGCCATTGATGCAAAACTGAAGACTTCCACCATCCAGACCTTGGTACATGGAGATGCCAAGTTGGCGAACTTCTGCTTTCGCGAATGTGGTTCGGAGGTTGCGGCAGTGGACTTCCAATACGTAGGCGGCGGCTGCGGAATGAAGGACCTGGCCTACTTCGTCGGAAGTTGTTTTCGCGATGAAGAAGCCGAGCAAATGGAAGAAGAAGTTCTCGATTTTTACTTTGAGGAGATCAAAGGCCAACGGAAGCAAGACGCGGACCAACTGGAAGCCGATTGGCGACCTTTGTACCGAGTCGCCTGGGCAGATTTTCATCGTTTCCTCAAAGGCTGGAGCCCCGGTCACTGGAAACTCAGCGACTACAGCGAACGAGTCACCCGAGAGGTGATTGCCTCATTGGAGAAGGAGTTGACATAATGGACTTCAAGGAACTCACCAAACAAGCCGTCCAAGCCGCCCTGGAAGCGGGTCGATTGATTCAATCCTATCGAGATCGTAAGGTCGAAGTAATACACAAGTCTGGTGGAGATACGTTGGCCTCCCAGGTCGTCACCGAAGTCGATCAAAAAGCGCAGGATGCCATTTTGCAGATACTCCAGCCCACTTGCCGGGAGTTCGACATCGCCTTGCTGACCGAAGAAAGCGAAGATGATCGAAGCCGTTTCGAGAAGGAGTTCTTTTGGTGTATCGATCCAATGGATGGGACCTTATCATTTGTGGAAGGCAGGCCGGGCTACTCGGTGTCCATCAGCTTGGTTACAAAGGAGGGATCGCCACACATCGGGGTGGTCTACGACCCTGTGGAGGAAGTTTTGTACCAGGCGACAAAAGGCCAGGGAGTACGACGAAATGGAGAGATTTGGCCCCCCGGAACGACCGAAGACGAACTCACCTTCACCTATGATCGCAGCCTCACCCAGCACCCCGCCTATGCACAAATCCTGGCACAACTGGAATCCTATGCCCATTCTCGTGGCTGGAAACGTCTCGTCGCGACTCAACATGGTGGTTCCGTAATGAATGCCTGCTTCGCACTCGAAAAAGCCCCCGGTTGTCATTTCAAATTTCCCAAACCACAGGAAGGAGGTGGCAGTCTCTGGGATTACGCAGCTACAGCCTGCCTCTACCAAGAAGCCGGAGCCATTGCCAGCGATGTACATGGAAAGCCGCTCGACCTAAATCGTCCCGACTCCACCTTTATGAATCATCGTGGCGTATTGTACGCAACAGACAGAGCACTGGCCCAAACCATTCAGGAGATCATCGCCAATCATCATCAGGATTCCA
>CAYSOI010000534.1:0-3260 GCA_964432425.1 uncultured Opitutales bacterium
AAGTTCCTCTGCCTCACCGGCAACGCCATGGCCCGCAGCCTCGCCAACCTCATGGACGGCGGCACCCCAACCATCCACAAAGAAGCCGAAGCGATCCTTGGAAGCAAGTGATGCAAGGATTTCTAGGCACGAAGTCCCGACAGCATATAGCTGCGGGTACAGCCCGCAGACGATTGTACCCGGAGAAACCATAGCCGTGAAACGGCGAAAGCCAGTCGTCTTTGCGGCCTATGGATCTGCTGTCGCTGTTTCACAGCTTGGAATGGTCATGGAGTAATCGATATCGATCTTGGTGAATTACTTCCATCGAGCGGCTTGTTTGGGAGGGATCCATCGGTAACAAGTTGCTAACAATCAAAATCGCACCCGATCGACTTGTATGACCTGCCAAGGTCTATACATTCACCTTGCATTATCAGAGTACTCCCGATTTGCCATGTCTTGCGACTGATGTCTTTCCAACATGAAAAAGTTCCTTCTCTTCCTTATCGCCTGCATCGGCGGTCACATTGATTCAACCTCAGAACCGGCCAAACGGGATTTCTGGGATCCGATTCCCAAAACATCTAGCACGACCCCTCCCGATGCCATACGGGATGGCTACTGGCACAGTCAGTTCCAGCGGGTCAACAAGGCCATCGCTGAGGCAGACCGACCCAAGGTCGTTTTCTTTGGAGACTCGATCACTCTTCGTTGGTCGATGTTGAAAGCCGAAGGCAAGGGAGTCTGGGAAGAGCGGTTGTCGCAATACAACCCGATCAATATGGGGAATTCCGGCGACATTACGCCGGTCATGCTCTACCGGGTGACAAAGGGCAACCTGGACTTTGCGCCGTGCCGAGAGCCTCGGGTGGCGGTCCTGCTTTGTGGAACAAACAATTTCACCGTCATGCAGAGTGACCGGGGAAGGGTGAAGTGGGATTTGGGCATCGATACCCCGCCGGCTGAAGTCGCCCATGGGATCCGGGCAGTTGCCCAGGAGTTTCGGCGACGGTTACCCGGCACTCGGGTCATCCTGCTTGGTATCCTGCCAGTCAAAAACCAGAAGAAGTGGAGCCAATGCCAGAAAACGAACCAAGTCCTGGCGGACTATGGCTACCCGGAGAATGAAGTAGTCTTCCTGGATTTCCAGAACCGATTCCTGGACTCCGAGGGCTCACTGAAGACAGATCTTTTTATGGATGGTACGCACCTCACCACACGTGGCTATGAAGTGTTGGCGAACGAACTCCAACCCGTGATTGAAAGGTTGCTCGAGCTTGGGCCGATCATGCCTTGAATCTATTGGCTTTCCATCAGTATGCCTCAGTGCAGGCTAGCGTACCAAAAAACAGATCCCGCCACCACACGATCGGTGGTACACCTCATGTGTTAAGGTGCATCTATCAATTCAACAATCTTCCTATCATCCATCATCAGCCGCTGCAACACACCCTCTTTCGAGACCCAGTAGTAAGCAGGACGGATACCCCCACCAGTCAATTCGAACTTTGAACATTCCACCTGACGGTTTTCGACTGGGATACTTTCCGGTTGCATCGCGGTCAGGCTGTACTTCTTCTTCAGGTTCAGTTCGCTTGACTCCAACCAGTACTCAAAGGAATAACTCCTGCCGGGCGTCCCTGGTACCAAGGTCACAAGGCGGAATATTGCGGCATTGGTGATGGTTCCCTCAGGTATGTCGAAGGCTCCTTCACGCCCGCCCTTAACCCGGACCGTTGCCTTGCCTTGGTTGACGGTTGCGATAAAGGAATGGACTTCGTCGCTTCCAGTTCCCTGGGACTCGATTCGGGTTGGGGAAAGGAAATTGTCCTTTCGGCAAGTGTGGATCATTTCCAACCTCAAGTCCTCGCCCCGGTAACGGATAGAATGTCTGTCCCTCAGGATGATCAGGTTGTCGGTAATTTCAGTAGTAATGGAAGAAGAGCCAAGGGTTTTCATTTCTGTCTCACCCGGTTCGCGGACCGAGTAACTATAGTGCTTGGTCCCCCACGTCTCCAGGGAGGACAAATTGATTTCCAGCGATGCCCAATCAGTGGCATGCGACGGCGTCTCTTCCGCTTGGCCGCTCGCCAATAGCAACGACAGTTTCAATGCAATCAATACGGTTCTCATGGTCATATCCTGTTCCTCAATTCAATTCGCCAACATCCTCCATCTGGTTCGCTGAGCGTGACACCCTTGCCCTCTTTTTAGGCATCGCAAAGCAAGTATTCCCCACAGTCATTGTGTCAAGAATTCACGGCTGTCCCAAAATTGTCACAGCACTCTCCTCAGAATCATCCAATGCATTTTGCAGCAGAAAATCCACTCAATGCCTAACCCAGCATAGCCGGAACCAAAGTGTTGGAGTATTGGGATTTGTTGTGCCCGATGAGGGTAAGTAAACCAGTATTCCAACTCTCCAGCACTCCAACAGATAGAACCCTTGTTTTGTATGACAGCCTTCACTGAATAGGGTTCTCAAAACCAGTGAACCCCAAGCGCCCCTTTTCCCAAAGCAGCAAGGCCCCAGGCTTCCGCATTCAAAAGAATGTACATCGCGTCCCCGTACGTGCGAAGCACTTTGGGAATACAGCCAACCCTTCCACCACAGGACTACCCGCGTCCCGTACGTGCGAAGCACTTTGGTAGGAGGAGGGCCAATGCAATGCACTATAGGACGTGTCCCCGTACGTGCGAAGCACTTTGGCCGACTGCGGGTTTGATCGAGCTTTGGAGCTGCGTGTCCCCTACGTGCGAAGCACTTTGGACTGCTGCAGCCTGCTGCCGCTTTCACGGGCATAGCCTGCTGTGCCCTTCCTGTCTATCGCGGAGAAAGCACTTCCCCATTCTGATTTTCCACGCTTATCCCATCTCTCATAATAAATTTCCGATACGATAGAGCACCTCTGAAAACTTCCTTTCTATGGCGACACAAGGGAGCGTGAACATTCCTGTCCGCGATTTTAAAAACGCTCCGATAGGTTTCAGGATTTCAATGGTTTCCAGAGGTGCCCTATAGAAGACCCATTAAAAAGCTACGGCCTCTCGCCGCAAATCTCCTGAGGCACGACCCCCCAGCTACTTTTTGACCAAAATCAACACTGGTTTGGGTAGTGATTTTTGAGAACCATACAAAACTCCTGCAAACCTGATCCGGTGCAATTTTATGAACCACGCCCTTTTCTTTCCGAAGGGGCCCCAAAGGGGTCAGCCCTTCCTCCGACGAATTGGTAGGATCCATTCTCGGAAGGGCTCAAAAAATCCTTAATCATGGT
>CAYSOI010000535.1:0-3257 GCA_964432425.1 uncultured Opitutales bacterium
CTCCCCTTCAATTTCGAATGGAGGTGCATGAGCATATTGATTGTTCTCACCATTGGGATTGAAATGAAGAGCACCATTCACTTTGCCTTCTGTCACCCATTCTGCACCGGTAAAGTTGTGGAGGGTAGCATCATTGTTTTCGGTTTCATCTTTCAGCGTGTCCGATCCACTTCCATCATCGAAAGTGTACCAGGCAGAGAGACCATTAAGGGGAAGAGTCAGGTTACTGGATACCAGCAGATTGCCATCAACTATGTCTGTTGCTCTGGCTCCAGGATCCACATAGGCTGTCCCGGTTGGAATGGTGACAGGGTTCACACCAATCAAAGTAATATCGGGGGCGATCGTATCGGAAAGCCGAACGGTTCGAGTGACAGTGTCCGCCACATGCCCGCCTTCGTCCGTATAGTTGTATTCAATGACAAATTCACCCGCTTTGAAACCGTCAGGGACATTTGTCGCTATAATCAGCTCTTCATCCAATTCATTGCCCTGGTAATCATAAAGCAGAGCTCCCGGATCGTAATATGGATCTCCCGCTTCCTGCTTGATTATTGGATCTCCCAGAAGAGCAATGACGGGTTTTTCCTTGTCAATTTCGACGACAATTACCCGTTCTGCCATGGTAAAGTTGCCGGCGGCATCAATCGAATAGTAGCGGACAAGATTGCGTCCTAAAATGGAGGTATCCACAGGTTCCGATGCGAGTCGTGTCCAAATGCCATCCTGTTCCGGTGAGGATGGGTCAATGTTAGTCATATCGAATGGACCGGCATCTTCCGGTGTGCGGAAGCGAGCACGGATTCCAGACCCTCCTCCCCCTTCCATGTGGCCCATGGCGAAAAGGTAGGTTCCTTTTTCGATAATAAGTCGTGAGATGGAATTCCCCCAATTGAGTTGTTCATCTCCCAGTTCTCCTTCGTGGCTGAACAAGCCGTCGTTATCGAGGTCGATCCAGATGGTACCCCGATCATCTACATTTGAGAGCTGAAATTCGTATTCCCCTGTGCGTTTCGCTGTAAAGGTGCCATACCAGAGACCTTGAAATTGATCATTTCTGGCAATGATTTTTGGGAATGCATTCCGGAAACCTGCATCCCCTGCATAATGGAATGGATCTCTAACCAACTGGCTGCCTCTGGGCGTACGATCCAGTAAACTTCCCGGTTCGTCAAAGAAGAGATACTCCTCCGCGAAATTTGCGTAGAATCCTGAGAAATTGAGGGCATTGGGAACATCTCCCAAGTCTGTATATGTGGTCACATCACCATCCAGAAGATCATGGGAAGTCGCTCCAGGGTCACTGTATTCCTGGTTTTGGAAAAGGCGGACAAATTTGGTTTGCCCATCAAATTCATTTAAGGTGATTTCCGGAGGAAGGGTATCGACAACGTTGACGACACGGGTGACGGTTTCGGCAACATTGTCATTACCATCCGTAAAGTCGTAGGTCAGTTCATAAGTCCCTGTTGCACTGGAATCGACCGTCCCTGTTGCGACAAGATTCTCTTCAAGAACAGAGCCATCCCCGGCATAACCTTTGGCTCCTGGATCTGTGTAGTCTGTTCCAGCTTCGTGCTCGACTATGGCTTCACCCACTAACCCGATAAAGGGTTGGGAGGTATCTTCCACGACAATCACGGTGCGGGTAATGGAGGCAGCATTTCCTAAATCATCAGTTCCAGTAAAAGTGATGGAGTAGTTTCCGAGTTCTGACGTGTCGACGGAGTTATGATCAAAGGAAACGGTACGGAACAAATCCTTGGTGTTGGCGTCTGAGTTTCTCGGCAAAACCCAGTTTGTGCCTCCTTCAGGATCATACCCAAAACCAATCCCACCCGCGACACCTGCACCTCCGCCGCCATTGGACATGCGGAGTTCAAAATCAAACCATCCACCCTCTCCAAAGTCATGAGTTTTGCTCGATCTCTGATTCCAACCATCATTGGAAAGCAATTGTTGGCCTCCTACAGAAAGGCGAACTTTATCATCAATGTTTTCAGTGAAGCTTATTTTGCCATCCTCATCATAGACTTGACCAGTGTAGATGATAGTGAAGTTGCCAGCCCAGGGGTATGAAGAGTTTGTGTTGATTTCTGAAATCGTCGGTCCTAGAGGATCAACTCCATAAGATCCATCATTCGGTGCCGTACTTGGGTTCCCAGGAAGACCACCCGCAAGAAGACCCGGGACATACCCGAGTCCCGGTTTTGAACTCAAAGGAATGGCTGTCAATTCGCCCTCCCTTGCATCAGATGCAGTAGCACCTTCATCAATATATTCAACCCCCACTTCCACTCGGACCACTTCATCACCGATCAAAGACATAATTGGGCCTTCTGTATCTTCTACAATAACTTGCCGTGTCACCGTCTGGGCCACATTGCCTTCGGTGTCAGTAAAATCATACGTGAGGGAGTAGACTCCGAGTTGATTCACATCGACAGTACCTACCCCATCAATACCCGTCTGCAGCTCAACACCTGCAGGACTTTTCGCAACGGCTTGAGGATCTACAAATGGTTCTCCAAACTCATGGAGGGTAATGGCATCTCCATTTAATTCAACTACAGGCAGGGAGGAATCGGGAACAACACTTACCACCCGTTCGACTGTGGTCAGGTTTCCAGAGGAATCCATGGCCAGGTAAGTGACTTCGTAAGACCCCAGTTTGTTTGTATCCAAGGTTGCCATTCTCTCGTGCCCGTTAATCCCATACTTTGTATTTAAATAGAGTTCGAGTCCCAGGCGTTCGATTTCAGTGATGACCCGGTTGTACAGGATCGCCTCTGAAACAAAACCGGAACCGGGTTCATTGACCTCACGATAGCCACCAAACTGCAGTCTGCCTGGTCGTCCATTGGGAGCCGCATTGTAGGTATAATCCACTCCATCGGAGTAAAACCTCGACTGGGAAGCACCTGTGTTGCTCGCGATAAACACATGAGGATTTTCTGTGATTGGACGAGTTGGGTGAACGACTGTATCCGTTACCCAGCCTTCCAAATGAGCCACATTTTCATAAGCATTGTGGAATCCCATCAACCAGTTGATATTATCCCTGGAGCTGATCAAACGTCCCATAGTTCCTCCATCATATTGGGCCAATACGATAGCTGTATACAGTCGACTTCCATGATGATAACCCGTCGCCATGAAATCTTCAGCGTCAAAATGGACGGATGGGCTGCCATTGATTCCATCCAGAGAAAATGTAGGCTCTCCGCGGACGTCGTTCATGTGCCGATTTTGCCCGG
>CAYSOI010000536.1:0-3253 GCA_964432425.1 uncultured Opitutales bacterium
TGGAACCATGGGAGTTGCCAAAAGCAATGGGAAGATTGGAGACAGCCTTCTCTGCAGTGCCAGACTTTTTTTAGGCAAAACCTTGTGCTCTGCGGCCCGTTTCAGATTCTGGACTCAATAAGTTTACTTTGAGCCATATACATTGTTCAGGATTACTTCCAAATCTTCATTTCCATAACAGAAAGATCCATTATGAAACTGCTTCCTCGCCACTTCTGGTTGACGGCTCTATTTACCACACTTGTCGGAACAGTCCCTTGTCTGGGCAATGAGGTGGCTCGGTTCACATGCGAGGATTTTGCGGATCGTGATTGGCCGAGAGTCCTGGTGGATTATGACGTATCTTTTCCTCGTGGAAAAGTGCGTGAAGGGAAGACGAAGCTGGTGGATGGTGAGGGAGCGGAACACACGCATCAACTGGTCGTCACGAAGAAACATTCAGATGGAAGTGTGCAGTCCGGAAGAGTTCATTTTTATGCCTCAATGGAGGCAGGAGGGCAGTATGATTTTCGACTGCATTCCGGGAATGCGAAAAAGGCTTCTTCAAGTGTGACGGCCACAAAAAGAGGTGATCGTCTACAAGTGGTTTCACCGTTGCTGGCGGTAGAATTGCCAGCTCCCATGACGAAGTCGTTTGATCCACCTGTTGGTGGCGACAAGGTGCTCGCCCCGATCCTACGTTACCGTTTGAGTGATGGAAAATGGGCGGGAAGTGGTGTTCTGAGAATGGAGCGGATGGTGAAGAGTCTGTCCCAGAAAGTGGTCGCTCAGGGGCCATTGTTTCACGAAACTGCGTATCGCCTGGAGTTTGCCCCTTCGGGTTACTACACCATGCGGGTCCGGGTGGAACGAGATCTGTCGCTTGTGCATATTGCGGAGGAATTTGATCTCGGGCGGGCGGATGCAAATGTCAACCAGTTCGTCCTGGACATGAGTAAGGGGTGGTCTCCTTCGACTGCGATCTGGACGTCATACAGGAAACCTTCCACAGCGACACAACTTTCCGGGAAATGTAGCTTTCATGGAGTGGGAACCTGGGAGGAGGATTTGGATTTCAAAACCGATCAAACGCATGTTCGCCTGAACGCTTTTCAGGACTTCGGGCTACGAGCCGTCTGGTACGGAGTCACCGGGAAGTCTGGAGACAGTCCCTATGTCGGATTCATGAGTCAACACAGTGGAGCTTGGCGGCTGGTGACTCCTGCACAAGGGGAGATTCACTGGGGGAAGGACAGCAGTGTGGAGCTTCGTCTGCCGCTCAATCCTTACATGCAGGGGGAGCCCATGAATCCGTTTTCCACTGCGGAAATTGATCCTGATGTGCCGCGGACTCTTGGGCGTCGGCATTGGGGGTTGGTTTTAGAAGCCCGACCCACACAGGAGGATGGGAAGTTCGACACAGCACCACACTATCTTTATCGGCGTTATCATGGATCGATCAGCCTGAATGACTACAAGGACTGGGTTCTGGAATGGCCGGACCGTAAGTTGAGCTATCCTCGTGTGCTGGGCGACAAGAAGAGTCTGGCCCGATTGAAAGCCAATGTGGAGAAATGCCCGGATCCTGATGCGTTGAAGTCGCATTACCTGATCAATGGAGATACAAAAAGTATAGAAAGTACACTGCGGCGTGTACGTGTCGTCTCAAAGAATCGGCTCAATGGTTTCAATTGCTACGTACCGCACTTCCGTCAGTTCCAAAATGACTACGAGTTGATATCGCTCATCGACACCGTACTTGCCTGGCCGGACCTGCCAGCGGAGGACCGAAAGATTCTTCGAGCCCGTATGGCCATCATGGCGTACAAGTTGACCAATGCGAACTACTTGCCACGCGGTGCAGGTGTTCATTTGGGTAATCCCAACATGGCGATCAATCGAACTCTGGGCATCACACTTTATGGTCGCATGCTGGGAGATCATCCGATGGCCAGGCAATGGCTGGATGATGCCTACGAATATCTCAAATGGTCAATCTCCCATGATGTGACCGCTGCCGGGGGCCAGTTTCGTGAATGCCCCGGATATGCGACTTATGGGCCGATGGTCTTCATTGCTATTGCGGCCAATGCCATGCGGGATGCCGGTTATGACATTGACCGGTTTGCTCCCTTGAAGGAGATGGCTCAGTGGTACATTGATGTGGCGACGGCTCCGACTACGCCTCGTGGTTGGCAGGGTAATAAATACTTCAAGGATCGATTTGACCGGTATGTAAACGACAAGCTGGTACGAGTCCTTCCAGGATTAGGCAATGGTCGAGACATTCCCGGAGGTCAGGTGTCGATGTTGTTGGCCAATGTCTTTGCGAAGTCCGACCCGAAATTTGCCTCCCAGTTGATGGGAGTGTTCCAGGCAATGGGTGGATTTCTGGGAACGGAAGCGACCCGAGACACGATGTGGTTTTTCTGGAATCCCGATATTCGGCCAGAAGCACCCCCCTACACGGATAGCGTCATCACTGGTTTTGGAGGGGTGCTTCGTGCACATCCTGGCAACGAGGAGATCAATGTTCAATTGCGGCAGGGGTATGTGCAAAGCCATTGGAATCCTGACCAGGGAACCTTTATGCTCTATGCCCGTGGTCGTTGTCTGGCTCCGCCGACCGGCTGGGTATATGATTCGGCTCCTGAAGGCATGTATCGTGATTCGTTGATTGCCTTTGGGTCTGAGTTTGCCGGGCATGAACATGGTCGAGTGGATACACTCATCCGGGATTATGGATTTCTGCCTTCACTTGGATACCTGGATGGAGTCCAGACTTATGTGCGGAATGAAGGTAAACTTTTGTCATCTCCATTTGATTGGCATCGGCAAACGCTTCTGGTTCGGAACAAGAAGGTCACGTCTCCCAATTACGTGCTGTTGCGGGATACCATGCATGGAGACAAACTGCTGCCGAGTTGGTGGTATCAATGGCTGCACACCAAGGCCGAATCCATCAAGCCGATCAAGAATGGTTTGCGGGCAGCCTTCCCCGACAACGTGATGATGGATATCCTGTTCCTGCACGACAAGAATGTGAAAGCTTCGGTCAAGAATGGTGAGTTCCGTTCTTTTGTTGGCGAAGATTATTGTCAGTTGCGTCTGACTCGTCCAGCAGGGAAGGACTACTGTGTGTTGATGTATCCTTACAAGTCCGGTGAACCTGCCCCTCGATCTGCCGAGCAACTGGCCCCAGGTGTGGTCCGAGTGAAAACGGCTGAGTCCGAAGATTACCTTTTTGCCTCCGCCGTTGATCCCATCCAATGGG
>CAYSOI010000537.1:0-1212 GCA_964432425.1 uncultured Opitutales bacterium
ACAGATTCACACAGATGGAGAATAAAGAAACAAATTTAGATTGGGATGTATCATGACAGAAAGAGAACAGGCGTTGATCGGCGTTCGGCATTTGCAGGCCCAAAGACATGAGGAGGCCCGAAAGGTAGCAGAAGCCATTCTGAAAAAGAACCCGAGAGAGCCGATTTCGCTCATGTTGATGGGGAGTTACAACCATGTGCACTCTCGAATCAATGATGCCATCAGTTATTACGAAAGAAGCCTCAAGGCCGAGCCCGGAGTTCCTCATGTTCTGATCAACCTGGCCAAAGCGTATGGAGTCGTGGGCAACCACCTCGGAGCACTCAATGCCTACAAAGAATTACTGAACAAAAATCCCAATAATCCGGAAATTTTGACCAGCATGGCTGAATCCCTCCATGCCTTGAAATTATTGGATCAGGCGGAACAAGCTCTACGCAAGGCGCTGGAACTCCAACCAGCCAACCCCATGGCGCATTTGTTACTAGGGCAGATTGCCCAGGACAAAAACGCCAACGTCGATCTACCCATTGCTCACTGCATGAAGGCCATTGAGATCAACCCTCAGATGTACAGAGCCTACAATGAATTGGGCAATCTATTGCTGAAGGCTGGTGACCCCAGGGGAGCCTGCACAGTCTATGAAAACGTATTAACAAAAACCGGCACAGAATCCGGCCCCGTCTACTCCAACCTGCTGTTGAGCCTGGAATACCGCGAAGACATCAGCCCGGAAGCCTTGTTCCAGCATCACGTTCAATTTCAAAAACGTTACGCCACAACCGCACCACGAGACCGATCCGCATTCAACAACCCGCCGACCTCAGACCGGAAATTGAGAATCGGTTTTCTTTCCGGTGATCTCTACACCCATCCCGTCTTTTATTTCCTCAACTCCCTGTTTTCCGAATACGACCGGGACCAATTTACCTTCATCTGCTTTTCAGATCTTGCTGAACACAAAGAAGATGAAAACACCACCCTTGTTCGGGAAAATGTCGATGGATGGTACCGCACCGCATCCATGAGCCTGGACAACATGGATGCACTCATCCTCGACCAAAAAATTGATATTCTGGTGGACCTCGTTGCCCACACCGGCAACAACCGCATGCCCATCTACATGAAACGGGCCGCTCCGGTACAAGTGAGTTGGCTCGGCTACCCCGACACCACCGGCCTGGACACCATGGACTACCGCATCGTCGATGA
>CAYSOI010000537.1:1312-3248 GCA_964432425.1 uncultured Opitutales bacterium
TGGAGAACTACAACGCCATGGATGTCGCTCTCGATACCTTTCCCTACAACGGCACCACCACCACTCTCGAAGGTCTCTGGATGGGCGTCCCCCTGATTGCCAAAGAGGGCAACCGCCATTGTGCCCGAGTCGGCATGTCCCTCATGCAAGCCCTAGGCATGGAAGACTGGATCGCTCATTCCGACGAAGAATACATTCAAAAAGCCGTCGACATCGCCAACAACCGGGACCAACTCCTGAAAACCAAAAAGAACCTCAGAAACCAACTCCTCAACTCCCCTCTCTGCGACTCCAAAGCCTTTGCCCAAAAATTCGAAACCGCCCTCAAGAGCATGTGGCAAAAGTGGTCTGCTGAAAAATTGGCAGAAACCTCTTAAATTGGTTAGACATTGCGGGGCTTTCTGGCTCATGATTTGGGATGCTTCTGGAAATCACCAATACCGCATCTCCTGCGACGGACCTTGGGTATTTGCTATACAAAAATCCGGCGAATGTTCGTACATCGAAGTTGCGTTTTGGGCAGGCTCATGTGTACTACCCGGAAGCTTCGGAGGAACGTTGCACTGCGGCTTTGCTTTTGGAGATCAATCCGATCCAGTTACTGAGAAACCGGAGAGGCCAAGGGAATTATGGCCGGGCCTTGGAGCAGTATGTCAATGATCGACCTTTCGTTGCCTCGTCGCATTTGTGTGTAGCCATTGCGGAGATGTATGGCACGGCCATGTCCGGGAGGTGCAAGGGGAAGCCCGAACTGGAAGGGAAAGCTCTCCCTCTGTCTGCGACGATACCGGTATTGCCTTCCAGGGGCGGAACAGAATTGCTGCTCAGGCTGTTTGAGCCACTGGGATATGCTGTCGAGGCGGAACCGATCCCGTTGGACAAGGAATTTCCTGATTGGGGCAACAGTCGCTATCACCGCTTCCGAATATCAGGAAAGGTGACAGTTCAGGAGTTGTTGACTCATTTGTATGTACTGATCCCTGTGCTGGATAACGACAAGCATTACTGGATTGCGAAAGATGAGATCGACAAGTTGCTCACCAAAGGGGAATCCTGGTTGCCAGCTCACCCAGAGAAAGAGTTGATTGTACAACGGTACCTTCAATACCGCAGACGGTTTACCAGAGAAGCCATGGAAAGGCTGATGGAGGAGGACGTAGTAGGATCGCCGGAAGATCCAGAACAACAAGACAAAGAAGAGGAAGCTGTGGAGGAAAAGATCAGCCTGAATGAGCAACGCATTTCTACAGTCACGAAGGTCATTTCAGAATCAGGCGCCACATCCATTGTCGACCTCGGGTGTGGTGAGGGCAAATACTTACGGGAGTACCTCAAAATGCAGGGGCTTCAACGCATCCTCGGGGTAGACGTTTCCATGCAAACTCTGGGAATTGCCAAAAACCGGCTTCACTGGGATGATATGTCTGAGAAAAAACAAAGCCGCATTGATCTCATCCAAGGTTCCCTGCTCTACCGGGACCAACGCATTGCCGGGTTTGAGGCAGCCAGTTGTATTGAAGTGATTGAACACCTGGATGAACCCCGGTTGCAGGCTTTCGAGCGGGTGGTGTTTGAATTCGCAAAGCCCAAAACAGTGATCGTGACCACGCCCAATGTGGAGTACAACGTACGGTTCGAAAATCTGCCGAAAGGGAATTTCCGACACCGGGACCACCGCTTTGAATGGTCACGGAAAGAATTCCAAGCCTGGGCCAACCGAGTTTGTGAAAATTTTGGATACTCCGTCGATTTCAGAGGGATCGGAGACGATGACTCCGAAGTGGGAACACCTACACAAATGGCGATTTTTCAACAATAATGGGCAAGGTAATCAAAATCCCCGAACTCTCAGTTGTCGCCTTGGTTGGAGCCAGCGGCTCAGGCAAAAGTACGTTGGCAAAACAGTTGTTCAAATCTACGGAAATCCTTTCCTCCG
>CAYSOI010000538.1:0-3248 GCA_964432425.1 uncultured Opitutales bacterium
ATTCATGAGGATGTGGTTCGTCCCAGTTGGGCATGGCGGGATTGGGTGATTCAGGCATTCAACTCAGGAATGCCCTTTGATCAGTTTACCATTGAGCAATTGGCCGGCGACCTTCTGCCCAATGCCACGGTTCAGCAAAAGATTGCTACCGGATTCCATCGGGCGGCTCCGTTCAATACGGAGGGCGGTACTCCCAAAGAAGCCCGGCGGACCGCTCAAGTTCTGGATCGAGTGCATGTTACGGGTACGGTCTGGCTCGGCACAACCCTGGAGTGTGCTCAATGTCATGATCATAAATTTGATCCTTTTTCCCAGGAAGACTTTTACCGGTTGTTTGCCTACTTCAACAACACCCCGGATGAAATGGGCAAAAGCATCGGGCCGGGGAGGTCAGCCATGGCAGGGCCCACATTGAAAGTTGCGGGAACCACAACCTTTGTCATGCAGGAAATGACCAAGCCCAGAGCCACCCGTGTCTTTGAACGGGGTAACTACGAGACTCCGGGAAAGCCCGTTCAAATCGGCCTGCCTAACTCCCTTCATCCTCCAGCGGAAGATTTACCGAAAAACCGCCTCGGGCTAGCCCGTTGGATTGTAGACCCTGCGAATCCATTGACGCCACGAGTCATCGTCAATTACTGGTGGGCAGAAATCTTTGGGCGTGGCCTGGTTTCGACGGTCAAAGATTTTGGAACACAGGGAGACGCTCCCTCCTATCCTGGTCTGCTTGATTGGTTGGCGATTGAATTCGTGGAAAGCGGATGGTCCATGAAACACATTCTGCGAACCATCGTCCTTTCCTCCACTTACGGGCAGTCTTCGCATGTTGACCTTGGCAACCAAGCCGCTGATCCAGACAATGTATGGCTGTCCAGGTCCCCAAGACTTCGCCTGACTGCCGAAGCCATTCGGGACAATGCACTATCTGTCGGAGGCATTCTTTCTCCCTCCATTGGCGGACCTCCCGTATATCCTCCGCAACCCGAGGGCATCTGGTGGATTCGCGACAGTAAATCCCCTGTCTACAAAACCTCTACTGGAGAGAACCGATATCGCCGAACTCTCTACACCATATGGCGGCGTACTTATCTCCATCCAACCCTGGCGAACCTGGATGCTCCGGATCGCATTACCTGTGCGGCTCAGCGGGATCGGACCAATACCCCGCTCCAGGCACTCACTCTGCTCAATGACCCGATTTTTCTGGAAGCCGCCTTCGGGTTGGCTCGTCGAATGCTTCGTCAATCTCCCTCCGATGCGTCATTTCAACAGCGTTTGACCCTCGCATTTCAACTGGCCACATCCAGAATACCAACTGAAGAGGAAACCAACTTCTTTCACAAATTCTATCAGGCTCGACTCAAGCGGTTTGCTGCCGACCCTCAGTCCGCTCACCAGCTTATCGAATCCACCAGAGGGGATCTGCAACCCGGCATTCCGCTCATTGATGGGCAATCGGCCGCCAGACTTGCCGCATGGTTTCACGTGGCTACTGTCCTCCTGAATCTCGACGAAACCATTACCAAAGGATGAATCCGAAACTCCAGCTTCACCTTTCCCGCCGGGCTGCCCTCACCGGTATGACCTTTGGGCTTGGTAGTATGGCTCTGAACGCTCTTTCCGCTTCCGCTCGGCAAGCAGGGCCGAGCAATCCACTGGCTCCAAAGCGTCCTCATTTTGCACCTCGGGCCAAGAATGTGATCCTACTCTTTTCTTCAGGCGGTGTCTCTCAACTCGATCTATTCGATCCCAAACCTGTTCTTGCCAAAAATCATGGGCAAATGGTCCCGGAAGAACTGGTGAAAGGGCAACGGTTTGCCTTCATTAACCCCAAGTCCAAACTTCTCGGGTCCCCCTATAAATTTCAACAGCATGGCCAATCCGGCATGATCTTTGGGGAGTTGCTTCCCCATCTGGCCAGGGTGGCGGACAAGTCGACCGTCGTTCGCAGTGTCCAGACCGACAATGTGAACCATACTCCGGCACAAGTCATGATGGCAACAGGTGTGGAACGCCCCGGACGACCTTCCATGGGAGCTTGGGTAACCTATGGTTTGGGGTCCGAAAACGCCGATCTTCCTGCCTTTGTCGATATGTACAGTGGGAAATCACAAAGCCGATCAGCCCTCAAGCCCTCCGGGTTCTTACCTTCTGTATATCAGGCTGTAACCCTTAAATCTGGCAATAATCCGGTTCATTATCTCAACAATCCGAAGGGAATGAGCGTTGCCGACCGGGAAGCGACCATAGAGGCGATCAACTTTCTTAACAAACAACGGCTCAATGTCGTCCAGGACCCGGAAATTTCCACTCGGATCTCCCAATACGAAATGGCGTTTCGCATGCAGAGGACGATTCCTGAATTGGTTGATTTGTCTTCGGAGCCAGAAGGCCTTCGCAAGGCATACGGCGCAGAATTGGGCAAACCTTCCCTGGCGGCAAACCTTCTCATGGCCCGACGAATGGTAGAGCGGGGCATCCGGTTTGTGCAACTCCGCGATGGAGGCTGGGATCATCACTCAAAAATCTTTCCCGAGCTCAAAAAGAAATGTGGGGAACTGGACAAACCTCTTGCCGCCCTGGTCGAAGACCTGGATGAGCGTGGCCTTCTGGATGAAACCCTCGTGCTGTGGGTCGGGGAATTTGGCCGTACTCCAATGCTGCAGGGGAAAGCAGACCCGAAATCTGCAGGACGGGATCACCATAAAGAAGCCTTTTCCATCTGGATGGCTGGGGGAGGACTCAAGCCCGGCCTGACTTATGGTGCGACAGACGAACTGGGCTTCTACGTGACCGAGAACCCCGTCCATGTTCATGACTTTCATGCCACCATCCTGCATCTCCTTGGTTTGGATCATGAAGGCTTGGTTTTTCCGCATGGAGGACTGGATCAGCGTCTCACGGATGTTCACGGCAAAGTGATCTACGACTTGCTTGCTTGAGCAAATTCTGCTTGTTCCCTGAAGTCAGATCAGTTCTCCCAAAACTCATGTTCAATAATTCTTTAAAATCAATTGCACATATCGACATATGAGAGAGTTTGGTTGGTATTAAATTCCCTCCCCACTATTTGATGTGACTTTTTCAGGTTTTGGTGGAGAATCGATTCTCTTATTTTGCATCCATTCAGGCACATTTGCTGATGGTTCCACCTTTACGGTTGACTAGGGTAAGCCCTTGAGAATGCTCAAGTATTCTCAAGGGCGGATGTCTCAGGCCCTTATAAAAAGCGTAGTCATGGTAAAAAT
>CAYSOI010000539.1:0-3243 GCA_964432425.1 uncultured Opitutales bacterium
TGGGTGAGTTTTTCCACCACCGTGAATCCTTGATGGGAGGAGGTTCTGCAGGAGCACGGTCATGAATTTCCTGAATCCACTACTGCTCATCGCGGCGGCCGGAGTGGCTCTGCCGATTATCGCTCACCTGCTGAATCGTTACCAGGTGAAGCATACGGACTGGGCAGCGATGCAGTTTCTCAATCGCAATGTTCGAGTTCGCTCCCGGCAACTGCGTTTACGGGACATCTTTTTGCTCATCCTTCGGTGTCTGGCTTTGTTGTTGCTCGTGCTGGCTTTGGCCAAGCCGTTTTCAGAGGATTCGGGCGGCATGTCGGCTTTGGGCGAGAAACGTGGTGGAGTTATCCTGGCGGTGGATGCTTCCTACAGTATGCAACACAGTGACGGCAATTCCACCCGGTTTGAGAAAGCTCTGGAGAAGGTGGAGTCCATTGCTGCAGGCATTCATGTGGGGGATCCGGTTTCTTTGGTGTTCCTGGGAGAGGAGCACAAGGTGGTAGCTCGGAATATGGCCTTTGATGCGGGGCGTTTTGAGGAAATTCTTCAAGCTCAGGAAGTGATGCCTGAACCACTCAATTTGGGAAGTGTCCCGCAAGTGCTCGAAAATCTGGCAACGGGAATGGAAGCTCCCCAGAAAGAGATATATTTGATCACGGATATGCAGGCCAGAGATTGGCAGGATCGTCCTTCTTGGTTATTGAAAGGTTTTGAAGAATTGGAAGAGATGGCTCCGGTCGTCATCGTGCCGGTGGCAGGTGGCGGGGATAACCTGGCCATCACCAATCTGGAGTTGGTTTCCGGGGTTTTGCGGAAGGACAGCATTGCCCGCTATCGGGCCACAGTGAAGAACTTTGGCTCCAATCCGGCCACCAATGTGCAGGTCAAGGGCTTGGCTGATAACACTCTGGTCGATACCAAACCCATTCCCTCCATTGCTCCCGGAGCTTCCGAGACGGTTTCACTCTTCTTTCAATTCCACAATGCTGGAGCAGTGAAGATCAGTGCTGAGCTGGAAGGCGATGCTCTGGCTTCGGATAATTCCAGGCACACGGTGGCCGTCATTCGGGAGAGGGTATCGATTCTCTGTATCGAAGGTGTTTCTGAAGGTGGCGGATCGGGCCAGTTTATCGAGGCGGCTCTTCGGGCTCATGGAGAAGATCTGGGTAATGATAATTTTGCGGTGCAGACCATTCCCTGGATCAATCTGCCAGGCCAGGATTTGGCGACCTATGATGTGATCATTCTACAGGATGTTCCAGACATCACTCCTGAGCAGGCTCTTGCCTTTGAGAGCTTCGTTCGGTCAGGCAAAGGCTTGATCTGGTTTGCCGGAGACCAATTGGACATTGCTGCCTGGAATGAACATTCCGCAGGGGAGGGCGTTTCTTTGCTTCCAGCAGTGATTGGGGAAGCGGTCAGCACGACCGATGCTGTGGGCGTGGGTAAACCCTTGGATCCCAACATGCCCGACCATTCCGTTTGCATGCCTCTGCTTTCTCTGCCTGAAGATTTGCTCAGTGAAACCCGTTTTCGCCAAATCCTGCAGGTCCAGCCCACTGCCACCAGTTCGACCGTCTTGTCTCTTGCCGGAACTTCCGAGCCGATCCTCATCGAGCATTCGCTGGGCCGTGGCCATGTTTTTATGTTCACCACTTCCTCCGGCTCAGAATGGAACAACATGGCGGTCACACCAGTTTTCCCAATGGTCCTCCAGCAAATGGTGACCTATCTCACCGCCCGGGAGTTTGAGAAGCCTGTGTTGGTCGGGCGTTCGCTTTCTTTGTCCTACGAAGAGCAACCCGATGCCAGTGACGCCGTCTTTGACACGCCGTCCGGGGAAACACTTTCCGTTCCTGTTCTTGAATATGAAAACCAATATGTGGCTCTGCTGGACAATGCACGGGAAGCTGGATTCTACACCGCGAGGGTGAGTCTGCAGTCACCAGGTTTGCCCATTGCGGTCAATGTGGATACTGCGGAGTCAGATGTGAAATCTCTATCGAGCGAAGAAGTTCAGCGTACTTTTGCAGACACCGGAGTTCGGATTGCTCGTTCGGAAGATGAATTGCTGGATGTTTCTGAAGAATTACGCAGCGGTTCCTCCTTTTGGCGGATTTGTTTGCTGGCTGGCCTGGGATTGCTGGTTTTTGAAGGATTGTTCGCCAGTCGAAATCGTAAACCGGAGGCCGCGGCAGCTCCATCTCAACCCAATCAATCGTAACCCGGAAAGCTGAAGATGATTGATTGGATATTAAATGCTGAACAGATCGAACAGGTCTTCTGGGCAAGGCCGATTTCGGGCACTGGAATGCTGCTGGCCTTTGTGGCTGCGGTTGTTCTTGGCGTCTATTGCTATCGAAGTCGACAGGGCGTGCCATCCTGGGTTCGTGGAGTGTCATTCTTTGCCCGAATCCTTGCCTTGAGCCTGGTCATTTCCCTTTTGTTTGAGCCGACTGCCAAGGTGGTGAATACCGAGACCACCAAACGACGTTTGCCCGTCTTGATTGATGTGTCGCAAAGTATGTCGGTTCAGGATCAACGCAAGAGGTCGGAAGACATCGGAGAGGCAGCACAGGCTTTGGGAATCCTTCCTCTGGAGATGACAGATGAAGAGCTGGCTCAAAGTGCTATGTCGATCAACCCGACACAACGTCAGGCCATCACGGCGGCATCCCGGCTGGATCTTGCCACTCAGCTTCTTTCCAAATCGGCCAAGGGTGTGATTGAAGAGATCGGGCAGGATCTGGAGGTGAGTTATTATACATTTGGCGAAGATCTCAACAAGTTAGGGGCGGAAGCTGACGCCATTTCCGGACTGGAACCCAAGGCTTCGGGAACCTCCATTGCGAAAGCTCTGGAGACTATCGCCAACACTGACCGCGGGACACCTTTGGCCGGAATCGTCTTGGTTTCCGATGGATTGGACACTTCGTCGCAACCGATTGAAGCTACTTTGCGGAATCTTGGCATTCAGGACATTCCGGTTTATACGGTTCCTGTCGGTATTGTGGATCCCGATGATGTGATCATTCGCAATGTCATCATGCAGGATGTGGCGTTTGCCGGAGACAAGGTGCCGGTCCGGGTGCAGATTCAATCCAAAGGCTACGAGAAACGGGAAGCGGATTTGTCGGTTAGCATCAATGGAAAAGTTACCAACCAGAAGGTGATCTTCCAGGGTGGTCTGCAGTTTGAGGAAATCTATTTTATCGCGGATGGAAAAGGTGCGGCTCAGGTGGAGGT
>CAYSOI010000540.1:0-3239 GCA_964432425.1 uncultured Opitutales bacterium
AGACAAGGGCAAGTACAAGATCCCAGATGCTGGCCAAATTGAGGAGTATTGGAGTGCAGGATTATACTATTTTTCAAAATTGTTGCGTACAAAAGTATGGTTAAGCGTTGCGGTCGTTTCGGCGAAACGCCCCTACCATTCGTCGTGTCTATATGGTAGGGGCAACTCGCCGAGTTGACCGAATATAATCATTTATCAAGATGGTATTACTTACCCTCAGCAGGCACAATAAATCCCATCACTCCATCACTCCAACATTATGGTTCCGGCTATGCTGGGTTAGGATCATAGTGCCGAAAATGTAACGAGAGGAGAATGAATCCGCGATGACCAATGAGGCGTTTACTTCACTGACTTTGCGTATGCCTTCCAATGCTTGTCGATCTCATCGACGTCGGCAGCTTCGGAGGTTACCAGGTAGCGGTAACTGGAAACGTATTTCTTGCCGGGCATGATCTTGAACGGCCCATCCACCATAGGGGCGAAGCAGAAGTAGGGCTTATTGGGATGGAGACGGACGGATTGGGGTGCCCGGAAGTTCTTTGGGCTGCAGAAAATGGCGGCGGAGACGTCCTGTCCTTCGATCTTTCCGGAGAGAGCAACCCAGTTGGGCCGGGTATGGTTGCCTTCCCAGCGGTCTTTGCCTTCGCTGGTCAACATCTGCAAGTCGCCGGGCTTGATGGAACGATCGCCCTTTTCCTTGAGCCACTCATAATTGCCTCGGAACGACATGCCACCGTAGCGGTATTTGTCGATGTTCAAGGGTTTCTTGGCGACGCATTGCTGGACGCTGGTGAGGTCGAAAAGGAAGCGATCCTCAGGGGTTTGGTGAACGGTGACGGTCCAGACTTCGTGGAGCACATCCACCCATTTGCTGCCCGACTTTACTTTGAAAGCGTGTTTGGTGCTGAAGGAAACTTGCTCCTCTTTGCGTTCCAGTTTGACGACCTCGCGAAACTCGATCCGCCCGAGATCCTTAGCCTGGTTCCAGAAATCTACTTTCTTTCCATCGTAGCTTGACTTCGTCCAGGCAAAGAACAGGGCATGCTGATGAGCGTGGTCTTCTGGAAAATCTCCGGTGATCTCCTGTCCGGTAGGTGTGAAAACCGGATGAATGTATCCGCTCCGGCGGTAGTGCAGTTCAATACCTTCAGGAACGGGCTTCTCCGTCTTGATGTATTCCAGAACAGGTTTGCCTCGAAGGGTAACACGGATCAAATCTTCCGTCTCGGTGAGCTTAAGATCTCCACCGATTAGGGACTGAACTGAAATACAGACCAAACAGGTAAGCAGGAGGAAAAAGGATGGTGAATTTCTCATGAGATAATGGTTAAAATTTCAGTTCTTTCTTCCTCCACTCTTTCGGAGGATAATCTGGATCAACATAGGGTTTGGTATCGAAAGTTTTGCCATCGCCGATGACTCGTGGATCACCGGTCCTGCGAAGAGTGTCCATCAGGCGTTTGGTGAGAGCCTTCAAATCCTTGGTGTACTTTGGGTCTTCAGCCACATTCAGAACTTGGTCAGGGTCACGTTTGAGATCGTAAAGCTCGAACTCTGGGCGGGCTGCAAAGGCATAATCGAAATACTTTTTATGGGAATCCTTGTGCGTCATCAGAAAGACCTTGGTGGGGCTTGCATCCATATCCGGGTAAGCTAGATAGTGATTTTGAATCAGATCTTCGGCCTTCGCCGTAGGGTCGTAGATATCGCCATGAGGAAGTCGATCTGGTTTGAAGTTACGGATCAACAGATAATCCGCAGTCCGGATTGCCCGTGATGCATAAGGCATTCGATCTTTCTGGGCATGCCCAACATGACGTTCACGGCCAATGATAACATGATCGCGTTCAGGCTCCACAATCCCGCATTTTCCAGAAGTCAGTAGGTTAAGGAAGCTCTTGGCCTGCATGTGCTTCGGTGGCTCAACACCTGCTGCTTCAAGAACAGTCGGTGCAATGTCCATCAGGCTGATAAAGTCGTCGATTTCCCTTCCGCCCTGAACTTGCCCTGGCCAACTGACCAGAAGCGACACCATCGAACCAAAGTCATGAAGGTTGCATTTCCCACGAGGCATCCCAGGCATTCCGTGATCTCCTGAGACAATGATGAGGGTGTTGTCGAGTTCACCCCGTGCTTTCAGTTCATTGACCAACTCGCTCAACATGGCATCCCAGGCAAGTGCTTCTCCCAGGTAATCGGCGATATCCTCCCGCACATCATGTACATCGGGCAGAAATGCAGGGAGTTTGCCCTTTAGAGTATCCGGGTCCAATCCCCAGAGATCCTTGCCCGAACCCCGGGTCCACTGACGGTGAGCATTGTGTGGCCCAAACCAATAAAAGAACGGCTTGTCCTCGGGTTGCTTATCGAGAAACGAGCTAAAGTTGGTGCGGACGTATGAGAAGATTTCCTTCTTTCGAGCTTCCTGATCCGAGGTGGCGGAAACAGCTTGGGAGAAATAATTGATCGGCAGTGCATGGGTCGTGTCCACCCGACGTGCTGTTTTGTTGGTCGTCTTCCCCCAATGCATCACATGGTATCCATTTTTGACCAGAATCTCCGAAAACCCGGGCAGAGCTTTGTAGGGATCTTTAGCTTTCCCGAATTCCTGATGGTGGAGGAAGGCATTGCTGCCACATCGATAGAACGGCATCCCCGTCACCACAGAAGCCCGGCATGGTTTACAAGTCGGGGCACTGACAAAAGCATTGTTGAAAACCACACCCTCCCGACCGATCCGATCCAGCACAGGAGTCTCGATAACATCGTTGAGCCCCGGCCGTTCCGGATCTTTATAAATACTTGCATAAAGCCCCCAGTCATCTGCAAAACAGAACAGGATGTTGGGGCGTTCAGCAGCACGAAGGGAACTTGCAAAAACCACCAATCCCAGGGCAGCAATTTGGAGGCATCTCATACCATTAGAGATGGGCTCCGCTGGAACAAGTACAAGGGCAAAATCCGAGGCCAGCTTGCAACCACCCGACTTTGGATGGAAGAAGAACCCTTGCTTAACTATGAAGAAAGTGGAGATTTGAGCACATTACAGTAACTACCTGACTCAAGCTTAAGTACCTTCTCCCTGATAAACACCATGAGACCCTTACTTCTGATATTCACGATATTGCCGTTCTGTTCGATTGCGAAAGCCGACCCGGTTTCCATCATTGAAAAAGGAAAAGCTTCCGCCCGGATTTATGTGCAGGGGCCGTTGTTGGAAGAGCTTCCCAGACGCA
>CAYSOI010000541.1:0-3235 GCA_964432425.1 uncultured Opitutales bacterium
CCTCTTCCCCTCTTCCCCTCTTCCCCCCATTGTCCACTTGCATACCTTCATTAATATGCTTTTCTATGCTTCTTCCCTTTTCCTGGAATGAAGCGTTACCATTCATATCTTCTGACATTTCTGTTTGTGTGGGTAGGCAAGTGGGTTGAAGCTCAGGAGACAAAGACAGACTTCGAACTGAGCGTTCAAGAGACTCAGACAGTCGGTTCCTTCATCGCAAAAGCGAACAAAACTGAACCTGGGGAAAAGTTCTTTTATCCGGGAATTCATGACATCGCGATCGGAGACAAACACTATTTCTACATCCTAGATGATGGAGAACTCTGGGCCTTGCGGAAAGATGGACAGAGCGATCCATTCAAAGTTGCAGCCAAAGGAGTTCAAGATGTGACTTCGGATGGTTTCCGAACATGGTATGTCACGCAAGACGGAAACGTGCATTCATTTTACGAATTCGAACTTCCAGAATCGCCTGAAGCACAAGAACAGCCCTTTGCCCCCAAACCGACGGGCTTGACAAATGTAAACTCCATGTCCGCAGGGAAACACAGCCTGCTTCTGGCAAGAGATCGCTCCTTATGGGGGTTGGGTTTAAATCTATCCGGAGAACTTGGGATCGAAAACCAGACCCATGCACAACAACCCCAAAAAATTGTTGAGTCCGGCGTCCAGTCCTTTGCCGCCTCTCATGTAGTCAGCCTATTCGTAAAAGATGATCACTCTCTCTGGGGAATGGGGCACAATCATGACGGCAGGCTCGGTCCCGGTGAGAATGAGTTTTTGAGAACACCAACCTTGATTCTCAAATCGGGAGTCCTTTCCGTAGCTGCAGGGCCTCAACACACCTATTTTATAAGAAAAGATGGCACCTTGTGGGGTATGGGCAACCCTCTCCCGACAAATCCATCCACAGTAGGTACCTACATATGCGATGATGTTCATTCAGTCTCGGCAGGAAATTACCTCTGCTTAATCCTTAAGAATGACGGATCATTGTGGGTAATTGACCAACTACCTTCTGTAGAGAAAGAATCTTCCTATGAACCCAAACGTCTTCTCGATAAAGGCGTTCGCCTCATTACTACTGATTGGTATGGAGGGTTGTTTACTACGGATAATGGGGTATTGTGGAGCACAGACGGCCAGCAATTGAACTACTTGCTGGCTCCCTCCAAATTTCGACTCCCCAAAGATGCCGAAAACCATCTGTTCGATTATCGTAACGAACGTCTTTATGTAAAAGCTCCTCTCAACTTCGAACAAGCATCCGCCCACAAAGTCTATTTTCATCTGACCAGTCCTGATGGGGAAACGTCCCTTCAGTCAGTGGCAATCCAAGTTCAGGAAAACCCGGAAGCTCCATACAGAATCGAGTTGGACAACTCCACTTTTCCAGAAAACCCTAAGCTCGGTACAGTTATCGGCAAGTTCCATGCATTGGATGATGATGTCGGCGAAGAACACACATTCCAACTGGTATCCTCAGAGAATCTAAACCACTGGGACAACCAACTCTTCGAAATCCAATCCAATGGAGACGGAGAACATACCTTGGTAACGGCAAGTACAGAGGACTTTGATTTTGAAACCCGCTCCTCCTTCTCGATCCAGGTACAAGTCACAGACAAGGATGGACTGACTTTCACACAAGCCCTCGCCCTCCACCTCAAGGACGTCAACGAACCACCAGGAGGATTGACTCTCAGCAACAACTCCTTTGCCAAAAACACTCTGCCAGGCACCAGCATTGGGCAAATTGCAACAACCCTGAATGATGCCGAAGACTCCATCTCCTATTCATTTGCAACGATTGAAGGTGAGCCGAATAACAACCACCTTTTTACTCTGGAAGAAACGCCCAATAATACGGCGGTCCTTCAAACGAAGGCCGAATTGGCAGACCATCAGAGTACTTCTCTAACAGTCTGCATCCAGGCGACTGACCAATCCGGTCTCTCTGCAACAAAAACTTTTGAAATCAGTCTCGGAAATGAAGCCATTGTAAATTTGGAAAACCTGACTCTGGCAGAAGAACAGCCGATAGGTACTAAAGTTGCCAATATTGTATGTCCTGAAGCTGACATTCAATGGACCCTTCCAGGAGTACGTAAGGTCGTAAACTCTGGAACTCAAACCCTCTTTATCGAAGGAAATGGAGCCCTATGGTACATTGAGAATGATAAGGAGCCCTTCAAAGTAGTGGAGCATGGAGTCCGCTCAGCGACATTTGGGATGAGATTCCAGATCTTATTTGTAAAAGCAGATAGCTCTCTATGGGGCTTAGGAAATCCTAAACAAATTCCAGACCCGAGTATGCCACTTCTGGATTTATCCAGTTCTCCTTTCAACATTTTGGAAAAGGGCGTACGGGAAGTATATTCGAGTGACTTTATTCTCAAGACTGACGGCACTCTCTGGAAACTTGGAGATATTTACAACCAAGACCTTCATGAACACTCGAAAGCCAGTAGCAGTTTAAAGTTAAGCAGAATAGCAGGTCCTGAAATCACATCATTCAAAGAATTCTCAGCGAACAATTTCTCCAGGAACCTTTACTTCACCCAAAGTGATGGATCTTTATCGGTACTGATTCAACCTCCGGAGAAAAGCATTACTAGACAAATTTCCAGCAATGGAGTGGATCGCTTCACAATTTCAGAAGACCGATTTTGGTTCCGCAAGTTAGATGGTTCACTTTGGAACTTTGAGTATGAAGCAAGCTATCACAGTAGCTTCATGAATATTCGTGGATTTGAAGAACCAAAATTAATTCTCAGATCCAACGTAGCGGATTTTGCCTTTGGTCGTAAGATTGGATTGCTACTAATGAAGGATGGTAGCCTCTGGGAGATGAATAGCAGAAAGGTCCTGGAGCCACACAAGAAAAGAGATCACATTTTATTCGGTGGACAAGCTGACCCTTTTGGACCTGCACCTGGTGCAATAGCAAGAGAACCTGTAACTCCATCGTACCAAACCTTCATTCCATCAAGAACTCCTATTGCTGAATCTGTAGTTTCGATTGAACAAAGTTGGTATGAAGATTCAGCATACTTCATCAAATCCGATGGTTCTCTCTGGCAACTCAAGACAGAGGAGTTTCCTCAAAAGCAGGTACAATTGCCAATTGATCCGTTTGATGAAAAATACGTTAAAGTGGACCCTATTCCCCCTGGCAAACTTGAATCTAAATACACTTATCCCCCACAATCCCTACATTTTCCAGAGAAAGATT
>CAYSOI010000542.1:0-3234 GCA_964432425.1 uncultured Opitutales bacterium
CAACGCCCTCGTCGAAATCGTCTGGGATCCACCCTGGACACAGGACCTGATCTCCGAAGAAGGCAAAATGCAGTTGGGCCTGGTCTAGGATTGCCGATACATTTTGAAATTGTCGGCAATTGGTGGCTCATATTCTATATCTATTGATAGACTCGATTCCCCCCGACAATGACCCCACAAGACTGCCCATTTCTCTACGAAGGTGATTTCGCCCAGAGCCTGCTCAATGATTGTAGAGATTATGCCCGTCACATAGCTGGTAAGTTCCGGCCCCGCCCCGCAACACTTACCAACCACCTCTCCAGTGCCCTGCATCTGGAAATGAAGCTCAGCAAACCCAAGGCCGAACTCCCCAACCGTTATCTCCCCAATGACCTGGAGTACAACACCTGGAAAGCCATGGCCAATCGGACAACCCACATGCCCGATGACGAGAAAATTCTCAAAGAAGCCAAAGACGAAATCTTTCATCGCATCCGCAACGTCCTGCCCTCCACAGAAAATTGTGAAGCACATGACTTTGACCGCAAAATCCTCACTCTGCTATCAGAATTAAGAGACCAAGGCCTCACCTATTTCCCCAACTGGGCCTCCAAACCACCCTGGCGACCTCCCGAACTCGGCACCATCGGCCTCGCTCAAAGACTCGTCAACCTCTATTACGAATACGAACTGGCCTGGACACTTACCCTCCGGCCCGCCTCCGCAGAACAGGAACACCCCTCCCAAGACCTCTACGCACTCTTTCCCCACCTCCACGCCACACTCCACGTCGCCTTCATCAAAGCACTCGAACCCCTCCCGCTTGGACGATGGTTGACAAAAAAAGAGTACATGCGGACCGGGAAATTCCTCAACAACTCGGATGGCAAGTACCATAGCTGGTGGCAAACCGACTGCCTCCGTACCTACTACGGAATCCAAATCCTACTCCGCAGAGCCGCCATGACCACATGGCTGCCCCACATTTCTCAGGACGACATCACGGCCATGGCACAGAACGCCAAAGAAATGTACAAAGAAACCTTTCCCAGCAAAAGAATGTACTGCCTCGATTGGCTCGAATTAGCCACCGACACCAGCAACGAAGACCTCCAAAACGCCATCGAACGCACCTTCAAAACCCTCCTCTCTGAAGAAACCCAACCCCCTCCCCAAACCGAATTTCCCACTGACCGAAAGACCCTCTATCTCAGTGAATACGAAGCAAATGGACAACCACACCACCATGCACTTCGCCTCACCCCGACCCAAGGAAGCCACCACGAATTGGGTGCCATCTGCTACCTGCATTCAGAACTCGACCTGAAAGAACCACAAGACTGCGGCTACCTCATCAAAGCCATTGAAGAAGCCGGGGGCAACTCCACCAGTCATCCCGATTTCGTATATTCCGAAGACGGCAACTCCCATTGCTGGGGAGACACAGGCTTTGAAGGCGGCATCCGCTTCAACTCCCTAGAAAACGCCGTCGCCTACCTCAAAAAATACTTCCCCCTCCAAGCCGCCCCTGACAATACCTACTACACACAGGATTGGATCGACTGGGTGTAAGCCGGGAACCACGACCTTCAGGCATTCGAAAAACTTCTGCCAACCGAGGAATTTCCTAAAATTTCAAGGAAACCTCAAGTTCCAGTCCCTTCATGCTTGAACATCCCCCTGCCATTTGTTTCCTGCTACGCCTCAATTATGACGCAGCACCTCCCAAAAATCGCACTCGGTACCGATCACGCCGGCTACGAATACAAAGAACACCTGAAGACACGCCTACAGGAACTGGGACATTCTGTGGAAGATTTTGGAACCCATTCTTCTGAATCCGTAGACTACCCACTCTACGTAAAGCCCGCAGCCAGAGCCGTCTCCGAAGGCAAATGCGACCTGGGCATTGTTCTGGGAGGCAGTGGAAATGGAGAAGCCATTGCCGCCAACAAAGTCCCCGGAATTCGCTGTGCACTCTGCTGGGATGAAACCACAGGCCGTCTAGCAAAAGAACACAACAACGCCAACGTTCTCTCCCTCGGACAACGCCAGATCACAAAAGAAATGGCTTGGAAAATTGTTCAGGCATGGTTGGGTGCTGAATTTGAAGGAGGCCGGCACCAACGCAGAATTGATCAGCTCGAAACGGCTTGATGCCCCATAACCCCAAACACTTTAACATACTAAACAACATGGCCAAAAAGGACGAAACCAAACCCGATGATCTGATCACACAGATCCAGAAAAAATTCCTCGAAGAAAGAAAACTCTTCCTCTGGGGAGAAGTCAGCGACAAATCCGCAAAAGACATCACCGAAAAACTCCTCTACCTGGAGTGGACGGATCCCGGCAAAGACATCACCTTCTACATCAACACCCCCGGAGGCTCCATCACCGCAGGCATGGCCATCTACGACACCATCCAGCTCATCACCTCCCCCGTAAGTGTCGTCGTCACCGGCATGGCTGCCAGCATGGGCTCCATCCTCCTCTCCAGTGCCCCCAAAGGCAAACGCTTCGTCTATCCCCACTCCAGGGTCATGATTCACCAACCCCTCATCTCCGGAAGAATGGTTGCCCCCGCATCCGACATCAACATCCAGGCCGAGGAAATGGAAAAACTCCGCCACGAACTCAACCAAATCCTCGCCGATGCCTCCGGAAAACCCCTCGACCAAATCGAGAAAGACACCGACCGCGACTTCTACCTCAACGCCCAGGAATCTATCGAATACGGCCTCGCCGACAAAATCGTAGACTCCGTCTAGTCCACATACTTGACTAACCAGGAAAACAAGCCATCCTGTGGAGATGGAAACCGTCAACATTCACCACGCAAAGACCCACCTTTCTTCCATTATTGGCAAAGTGGAAGAAGGTGGAGAATTCGTCATTGCAAGGAATGGTTGTCCTGTAGCTCAACTCACTCCGATTCCTCAAAAGCCTGATCGGATACCAGGAAAATTCATTGGCAAAATCAAAATTGCAGAAGGTTGGAATGCTCCAATTTCAGCGTCAGAAATGAGCGAACTTCTGGATGGTCACCCCACTGATCCACTCAAGCTCTAATGACCCTCTTACTGGATACCCATGCGATTCTTTGGTGGTGGGCCTTTCCTGACAAACTTAGCCAAAAGGCAAGAGCCTCTATTGAGCATAGAGAAAACGACATATGGGTTAGTTCGGTTTCTGCTTATGAAATCTCCCTGAAGCAGCATTTTAATAAACTGGAGATCCCCCAAAGCTTAA
>CAYSOI010000543.1:0-3228 GCA_964432425.1 uncultured Opitutales bacterium
GAGTTGGTTTATGCCATTGCCTACGCCCTGTCGGATCAAGGTCCCGATGAGAAATTGTGGGAAGCGGCACAGACTGGAAAATTAAAGACCAAAGCCGATGTGGAGCGGGAAGTCCGGCGTTTGCTGGCAGACAAGTCCGTGGAAAAGCTCCGAATCCTTCGCTTCTTTCAGGAGTTCTTTGGTTATCCTCAGGCACAGGATGTGTTTAAGGACAAGGGCGGGTGGCATCTGGATGTGCAGTACCTGGTTCGGGACGCCGATATGTTGGTTGAGCACATTTTGAAGGAAGACAAAGAAGTCTTCGCCAAATTACTGACCACGGATCGTTACTATGTCGCCTATCCCCACGTCCCTGACCCAGAGTTGTTCAAAGCTATTATTGCCAATACAATTAAGGAAACAGAGACTTCAATTGAAAGAACCAAACAGCGGGGCAAACCCATCACCGCCTCGAAAGATGGAAAATACAGCAGAGTCTGGGCTCACCTGCAGGGCCGGAAACTGATTCCGAGGACTGTTCACAACGACAAAGGTGCGGCCGAATATCGGTATATCAGTGTATACGGAATTAATGGAAACACCTTTGAATGGACGGACCAACAGCCGATTGAAGTCCCTGGCCGCAGAGCAGGCATCCTGACCCATCCGGCCTGGTTGGTCGCCCACTCCACCAATTTTGACAACGACGTCGTTCGCCGGGGGCATTGGATTCGGGAACATTTGTTGGCGGGACGAATTCCAGACGTGCCGATTGATGTGGAAGCCCAAGTCCCGGAAGAGCCGAACAGTACTCTGCGGGAAAGAATGCGGGTCACTCAGGAGGAAAGGTGCATCCGTTGTCACCGTCGCATGGACCCTCTTGGCTTTCCGTTTGAGATTTACGACCACTATGGACATTACCGGGAAAAGGAAAAGGTGGGTATCCGAAAAAACCAACCCAGAGAGATTGATTCCAGCGGCAGCATCCTGCTCAGTGGCGAACCTGGTTTGGATGGCGATGTAAAGGATGCGATTGATCTGGTCCACAAACTAGCCAAGTCAGACCGCGTTCGCCAATCCATCATCCGACATGCCTTCCGCTACTGGATCGGACGCAATGAAACCTTGCTGGATGCCACAGCCCTCCAGGAAGCCGACAAACGCTACGTAGAAAGTGGCGGAAGTTTCAAGGAAGTGGTCATTTCCCTACTTACCAGCGATCCATTTTTGTATAGAAAGTAGCTGCAGTGACCTTCCGATCCTCAGCCCCAACGGGGCATAACACGAAAGCCCAGGGTTTCAACCCTGGGTACCAGCAAAATTTAACAATCAGCACTGAAAGTGCGTAACACGAATCTCCAGACTCCTTTTACTTTGTTACGCCCCTACAGGGCTGACATTTCAAATCACATTCGTACCCAAGGTTGCACCTTGGGCTATCCTGTTACGCCCCGTTGGGGCTATTGTTAAGCACATCTTTCCATTTCCCGACCATGAACCTTCACAGAAGAAAACTCCTTGCTGGTGCAGCCACTTTACCTCCTTTCATGGCTTCTCTACAGAATTCAATCCAAGCCAGGGCAAATAGTTCCCAGAAGCCCATGCCAAGGTTTGTTTTCTGTATCAAATCCAATGGTCTGTGGGCGGAAATGATTCAGCCGCAGAACATGTTGGATCTGCTGCCATTCAAAACCGAATACGACAGCAAAGGTAGATTTGAGAAAGGAAATTCTCGCAAAGACGTAACACCACCGGCCGAACAGAAGATCGAGAAGTTTGCACCGAGTGAACCGATGCAACCCTTGGAGCCATTTCTGGATCGCATTTCCATCCTTCAGGGCATCAACTCGGGTTTCGGAGTGTATCACAAAGGAGCCTACCAGACCCTTGGAGCCTTCCAAGGTCGACGTCGCGATTCCCATGATGTCGGGGGCCAGACCATTGATTCCCGAATCGCCCAACATCTCCCTCGCCCCATTCCGCATGTTTGCCTTGGCCATGATTCCAAATCTCCTTCCGGCGTCTCCTACCTCCCGACTTCAGCTCAAGGCAAAGACAAACCCATCGCCTTTTACACCAAACCGAGCCGTGCCTACAAAGAACTCTTCGGAGTCATCGACTCTGGTGCTGCGGGAGATGAGTATCAGGTGCAATCGGGCATTCTCGACTTTTTTGCTGAAGATACCAAACGCATTCAATCCAACATCGCTGGCCCAGAACGGGAACAACTGGACCGTTATCTCCATGCATTCGACTCGATTCGCAAAAGCCGGAAGGAAGTCGAGGCCATTCAGGATAAATTAAAAAAGCACGCCCCCAAAGTCCCTGGCGAAATTGATCCCAATGCAGTCCCTGACATCATTGCCGGACATACAGATATCGCTATCGCCTCATTGTTGAGCGGATTGACCAATGTTGTCACTCTGCGATTCGATCTGCTGGGCTCGACCAGTTATCCCGGAATCGGCGGACTTCACGGCGGGGTTGGGCACGGCCAGGTGAAGAACATTCTCAAAGCCCGTAAGGCTATCTGTGGAATCCATTTCGAACAAATTAGCCGCATGGCGACTGCCCTGGACTCCATTCCCGAAGGTGATGGCACCATGCTCGATAACACCATCTTTGTCTATACCAGCGACAATGGCGAAACTCACCACTCCTCCGGCGTCAACTACCCGGTAATGTTGCTCGGAAACCTGGGAGGCCGCTTAGCCTCCCAACGTTATTTCTCCCCTGGAAACGAACAGACCGACAGAAACAAACCCGGCTACACCCGCCTCGGTGATGTCTGGGCAACCTTCTTAGCCGCAACAGGACTTCCCTACAAAGACTTCGGAGCTCCCGTGAATGGAGTGACACACCAGCCGATTGAGTCGCTGCTGGGGTAAACCAAGTTCACAAAAGCCCCAATGGGGCGAAACACGAAAGCCCATGGTGGAACTATGGGAACTGTGTTTGCCAATCATTCCAGCACTGAAAGTGCGTAACATCTTCATTCAGGCACTTTTTGTGTTACGCCCCTTCAGGGCTGATTTCGATCGCATCGACCTCCCCAGGGTGCGACCCTGGGCTATCGTGTTTCGCCCCGTTGGGGCTTGATGGGTGATTTCCATTTCCACTGTTCATCAAAGAATCCGGCATCGACGACTCCGGTGCCGTCGGCTCGGTCGAGAGGAGCGACGTTGAGGTCGAGGACGGCCCAGTCGGGAAGTCTTGGGGTTTGGCGGGAATTGCTGGCTTTTCCAGCGG
>CAYSOI010000544.1:0-1564 GCA_964432425.1 uncultured Opitutales bacterium
CCGCCGATCATTCGTCCCAGTGTGATGTTTGCCAAAGTATTTGGCGACACGGCGGACAATCAGAAGCGTCAACAGTACCTGCTGGATTCGGGCCGAAGTCTCCTCGATGAAGTGGGGGAAGATGCCAAAGGACTCAACCGCCGCATCAGTAGCGAGGACCAGGCCAAGCTCGATGAATACTTAACCAGTGTCAGAGACGTGGAGAAGAAACTTGCCCGCCGGCGTGACTGGTTGGACAAACCTTATGCGAAGCCCGATCCGAAATTTGCCCTTCCCGAAGTGGAGAACGTGGCACACTCCATGATGATCCAGAACGAGGACTTGATGTGGGACCTGATGGCTTTGGCAGTGAAGAGCGATACTTGCAGGGTGTTTTCCCTGACCATACCCCTGGCTGACGGAGCCTTGATGCTGGGCGATACTTTGATGAAGTCGGGTTACCACAACCTTTCCCACCACGGAAACAAGAAGAGCAAGGTCGATGACCTCATCGCCATTGAAAAAGCTCACATGGCCGGGGTAGCACGTTTCATGAAAGCCCTGAAAGCCACTCAGGATGTCGATGGCAGCAACATGCTCGACAACACTACCATGCTCATCGGCAGTGCAATGGCCGATGCATCCAAACACCGCCGGGTAGATTATCCGCTCATGATTGCTGGAGGCGGCTACAAACATCAGCGACACCTTTCCTGCGGAGCCAAAGAGGAACACAAAAACGAGATGGCCTGCGATCTCTACGTGACTGTCCTCCAGAAGCTCGGCTTCGAAATGGATACCTTCGCCACCAGCAAGTCCAACCTCAATGAGGCATTGCTGTGATCGGGCGAATCAGTAGCGGAATTTGCCAAAAATTCCGACCGGAAGATTTCGCATCTTCCGCTACAATTGCATTGCTGTCTTTGGCAGGTCTACCTGCATTTGCAGAGACTCCTGAGACGATCACTCAGTTTACCCAGACCTACTGCATCGAATGTCATGGGGCTGATAAACAAAAGGGGGACTTTCGCCTGGATACGCTTTCCTGGAACCTCACGGAAACGGTCACCCGCGAAGACTGGGATTTGGTTCACGAGTACGTTGCGGACGAGGATATGCCTCCGAAAAAGGCCAAAGCTCATCCAAATGCGAAGGAACGAAAAGCTTTTCTGAACGCACTCGACAAGGCCTTTGCCGAAGCCAGCAAAGAGGCCAAGCCCGGCGGAACTCCCATTCGTCGATTAAACCGAATCGAATACCTCAACACGGTGCGGGATTTGTTTGGTATCCGCATGATTCACCTACCCTTGTCCTTCCCGGAAGATTCGACCCACGAGGTGTTCGACACCATGCCTGCCGGGATGTTTCTGTCGCCAGCCGTGATGGAGGCCTACCACGAAGTCGCGACAGACATTGCCAACCGGATGGTCCCGTTTGCTAACCCACCACAGTACGCATCCAGCCACAACGTAAACGAAATCGGAGGAGATGCGGGGCGAAGATGGTTCGGAAAAAACAAAGATTACCTCATGTTCACGGGTTTCAACCTCTCCGGCTGGGTCGGAGCCTTATGGGATTCCCAATT
>CAYSOI010000544.1:1664-3219 GCA_964432425.1 uncultured Opitutales bacterium
GGGGATTTGAACCGCTCCCAAGTCAACAAACTGGTCAATGTGGCCAAAAAGGAAAAAGCACCGACTGTGGAGTTGAGACACATGGAAGTGCAGGGGCCTGTCAAAGTTGCTCCAAGAGTCCTCAAATTCTTCGGCACTTATCCGCCCAAGTTGGACCGAAATGAGTTGGAATCCAAACTCCTTCCCCTCGCTTCCCAAGCCTTTCGCCGCCCCCTCACAGATGCAGAAAAAGAGAAGTTGATCATGGCTGTACTGGCCCATGGAAAAGAAAATGAAAATGCCACCTACGCCTGGCATTACGGGATCCGCCGCATTCTGTGTTCGCCAGAGTTTCTTTACCGCGAAACGGAAGATTTCAAGAACCTCAGCTCTTACGCCCTTGCATCGAGATTGTCCTATTTCCTCTGGAGTACCATGCCAGACAAACCACTCCTCCAACTCGCCGCCTCAGGAGAACTTTCCAAACCCTCCGTTCTCGCAGCCCAAACCCGACGGATGCTGGCCGACCCAAGGGCACAGCAATTCGTCAAACACTTCACTGGACAATGGCTCGGAAACCGCACTGTCGCAGCGATCAATGTCTGTGACAACCGCTACCAATGGGACGAAAATGTCCGCTACGGGTTTGTCCGTTCCACTGAGAAATTCTTTGAAGAAGTCCTGAACCAAAACCTCCCCATCTCCACCTTCATCGACTCCGATTTCACCTACGCCAACAGTGCAATGAAAGCTGTTTGGGGAATCAAAAGCGGGGAGCAACTTGCCCAAGTCGCTGCCCGACAACGACAAAGTCTCGTCTGGCCCGAACCGACAAGGATCAACCTGAACAAGCCACAAAAGCAAGTCCCCGGACACGTCCTTCATCGCGGCGGCATTCTCGGCCTTCCCGGAGTACTCACGGTGACTGGCGATGGCGTCGAATCTTCACCCATCCTGCGAGGAGTCTGGGTTCTGGAAAACCTCTTCGGCCAACATCCGCCACCACCTCCCAAAGATGTCCCCGCACTCGATGTCGACACCAGTCAGGCCACCAATGTTCGCGAAACCCTCAAAGCCCACACCGAAATCGAAACCTGTGCCAAATGTCACCGGGACATCGACCCGCTCGGCCTTGCCCTCGAAAACTACGATGCTATCGGCGGTTGGCGAACCCGCTACCCTGGAGACAAGAGAAACATTGATGCCACCGCAACTCTTCCCGAAGGCACGAAGCTGGATGGTGCCCAATCCATCAAAGCCCATCTCTTGAAGAACAGACACATCTTTACCCACTGTCTCCTGACCAAACTACTCGAATACAGTGCTGGAAGAAAACTCTCCGTTGGCGACCAACGCATTGTGGAAGAGATGGTGAAGGCCGAACCCAAAGAAGGTTACCAGTTTGCCGACTTGATTGTGGAGGCAGTGAAGAGCGAAGTCTTTCGGGCGAAGTGAGTGTGCAGGAAGTGTTGTCCGGGAACGCCAAGTTCCAGCTTGGCAGCATATCCAGATAGTGACTTTTAAAGCCAAGCTGGAGCTTGGCGTTCCCGGGTAGGAAAATCATTATCGGCTAAAG
>CAYSOI010000545.1:0-3216 GCA_964432425.1 uncultured Opitutales bacterium
CGACTCAGCATACCTTTCTCTTCTTCGGAAAGGGGATCCTTTTTCAAATCCCGATCCTTGTTCAACCAACCCGCCGTCTTGATGGCCACAATCTCTGGATGCAATAACTGAGCCGTCTCGATCGCCTTGGCATTGCCTTGAAACTCCTCAACTTTATTGATGGATCGCTGGCCATTGCGAACATCCCGTTGCTTCGGGTTCACCTCATTGAACGGTCCATTCACTCCCATCACCCCGACCACCACTTTCATGTCCGGTGCCTTGAATTCTTTCCGCAGGTCCTTGATGAGGTGCACCAGATTCTGCCCGTACTGCTGGCGACCCGTCACATCAAACAAATCATTGAAACCCTGAAACCAGACCAACCCTTCGATCTCATAACCCGCCTTCGCATCATATTCCGGAAAGTGTTTTTCCAGATTGTCCAACGTCGAATGGATGTACCTCACCATTTGCCGATACTGCAATCCCACAATTGGCTCCTGCCTCCCCCCATTCCATTTATCAGCTGCTTCCTTGGTGAGTACCTTTTCATCCAACTTCGCATTCCCAGTCTTCCCTGCACTCGGAGGCCGGAAATTGACATGCAGACTCTGGCCGCCCGGAGCAAATTTGATCAACAGAACCTGTTCCTCCAAAGCCTCCCCAATGTACTGCCCAAACGCATACTCCGGCCCGATGTTGTTCCCCAGCTTTGAATAATTCCGGCGCCCCCCAAACCCGGGCTGCAACTTCCCATACACACCGGAATTCGCCACCCAGACATCCTCCCGCGTGATCAAATTCTCACCATCCGGCTTAAACGTCTTCAACAAAGCCGCCCGCTTCGGATCCTTATCTTCTCCCAGAAAATCAATCGTCCGCACATGAGCCTGTCCATCCATATTCGACTGCCCCGCCAGAATGAAAACCTTCAGCGGCTTGGCCAGAGCACTCCTGCTAAGGATCATTTGTAAAATCAGGAAAAGGGCGTACTTGGAGAATAATTTCATAATCAGTTGGCTATGTAACGGGAAGAGATTGTGACGAGGCTTCCGAGGCACTCTTCTAAATAGGTAACTCCTATAAATTTCCAGACCCTGAAGCTTTCCCCTCCTTTTTCTGGTATTGGCTGGATTCGACTGTTACTGCTAAGATGATGAAAACACTTTTCTTTCTGGGACTCCTCTGTCTCTGCCAGATTTCTCTGAGTGCCGATACTTCTGCTTCCATCGAGAAAATCAAGGCACTGGACGGAAGCATTTTTTACAAGAAAGGCCAGGTGGTGGAAATCGTTCTCAACGGAGCTTCCTGGAAATCTGGCGAACTGGCCTTACTTTCTGATTTTCCACACATCACCGACCTTTCCCTCGAACAATCCTCCGCTACCGATGCCGACATGGCTCTGGTCGCTGCTCTCCCAAAACTGGAATGGCTCAACCTCTACAAAACCAAAGTCGGAGACGAAGGAGCCCGGCATTTGTCAAAGAACCCATCCCTCCAATTGCTCCCAATTGGTTCTACCCAAGTCACGGATGCGGGCATGGCCCATTTTGCCAAACTGCAACAGCTGACCTATCTAGGCCTGCGAGGGAACTCCATCACTGACGCCAGTGCTCCACATCTCGCCCAACTCACCAACCTCGAAGGCCTCTATCTCGGAGAAACCAAGGTCACCGACAAAACCATCTGCCAACTGACCCAGTTGACCAAACTCAAGAAGCTCTGGCTCCATGACCTGCCGATCACCGATGCGTCTATCACTCACCTTGCCAAACTCACCTCCCTGGAGGAACTCCACATTTACGCCACCCACATCACCGCCACTGGTGCTCAGCAACTCAAGGCCGCTCTCCCAGCTTGCCGAGTCATCCATGAAATCTTTCCTCAATAACTATTGTCCTGAAAGAACATTAACTTGATAGAATGCCGGCTCTACGGCAATTCACATCATTGTAGGACGGTCTTTCAGGCCGTCCAATTTATGTAGTGGATCAGCATTATTCCTCGGAGGGGCGATTTCCCAATCGCCCAATTCAGACAGTTAGGAAACCACCCCTCCAAGATAGAAAAACAGATAAGAAAATTCACCAAAGCTATTACTTCAAACATGAACCCTTCAACCCACCTCCCAACTCGTATGAAACAACTCCTTTCTTTCGCTCTGGCTACCTTGCTATTCACCAATCTCGCCTTCTCAGCTGAGAAGTTGAAAATCTTCATCCTGGCCGGGCAGTCGAACACAGTAGGTCACGCCCGGGCACACACCATAGCCACTTTGCTTCAGTCTTCCAGTGAAAGGGACAAAGCCCTGACGAAGCTTGTCTTCAAAGAGGGGAGTGGTGCTTCCAAAGAAGCGATGGATAAGCAACTCGAAGCGGCCAGAGCTTTGGATGAATTAACCGGTGGAATCAAAAATCAAAAAATCAAAGACATGAAGCCGGGTCCTGAGAAGACCAAATTAGAGGCAGAGGTAGCCAAACGCAAAGAAGCCCACGAAGCCTACAAGGCCATGGTTGCCTCCTCCTGCGTCGTCTCCGACCGGGTCTACATCAACTCAATAGCCGACCGGAACAAGAAGTCAGGCAAACTCGGCATCGGTTACGGAGCCAGCAATGACAAAATTGGACCAGAGTACAGCTTTGGCCTCTCCATCGCCGAGAAGGTCGACGGCCCGATCCTGCTCATCAAAACCTCCTGGGGCGGCAAATCCCTCAACTACAATTTCCGTCCTCCCTCCGCCGGAGAGTACCAACTCAATGAAAAGCAAAAGAAGAGCGGCAAGGTCGAGGAGATCCAACAAAACGCCAGCCTCAACTACCGGATGATGAACGAGCAAATCCACAGCGTTCTCAAAAACCTCAAAGAGAACCACCCCGCCTACGACCCCAAGGCTGGCTACGAAATCGCCGGATTTGTCTGGTTCCAGGGCTTCAACGATCAATTTGATGAAGCCTTCCGCACAAACTACAAAGACAACATGATCGCTTTCATCCAAGACGTCCGCAAGGAGTACAAAGTACCCAACATGCCCTTCATTATTGGAGTCCTGGGAACTAACATGACCAAAGAGAAAGTCGATGAAAACGCGGTTTCCCAAGGACAGAGAGCCGCCGCTAAACACCCTGAATTCAAAGACAACGTCCTCTCCGTCGAAAGCTACACCGAGTACTCTCACTACTCCTACAGCGTCTTCAAAAAAGGTTGGCCTGCCCACTACCACGAATGGGACACCGT
>CAYSOI010000546.1:0-3210 GCA_964432425.1 uncultured Opitutales bacterium
CGTAATCCTTGTGAGCCCCAAGATGCCATTTTCCATAGAGAGCAGTCCGGTATCCGGCAGACTTCAAGGCTTCCGCCAAGGTCACTTCTTCCAACGCCATGTTGATCCCCTTCTTCGCATTCATGTCGCCCTGCGTCCAATGATGCACACCACTGCGTTGTGGGTGTCTCCCTGTCATCAACATCGCTCTGGATGGACAGCAGACCGTATGGGCATAAGCCTGGGTAAACCTCACCCCATTTTCCGCTAGCTTATCCATGTTCGGAGTATACAGATCCTTTGATCCATAACAGTTCACATCCAGCGTCCCCTGGTCATCTGTAAAGAGAATGACAACATTGGGAGGGGTGGCGGCTGCAAGGAGGTGGATGGAACTCAGAAAGAGGGTAATATGGTAGATGTGGCGCATTGTAGTAAGTGAAATGGAATGATCACAAAAGGTGATGGCGCTTTTGCTTGAAAAGACAACACTCTACCTACCACTGCTCAGGAACTTCTCCAATTCCGCATCGACTTCTGCCTTGGTTCGGAGTCCATACTTTTCCCGGACGTGATCCAGGGCGTTGGGCACATATCCGGGGTAGCATTTTTTGCGAAGAACTCCTCCCGATTCCCTCTGTTGGGACATGCGTAAGGTTGCTTCGTTATTGCTGTGCTCAATAGTCATCCCCTCCGGGACCGGATTCTCTTTCAAGCCTTTCTCAAACTCCTCTGCTGTCACCGGAAATCGAAAAGTGAATCCTCCCGAATCTTTCGTCAGAAACTTTCCGCCTGACTCTACTTTGCTTGCCATAAATTGTAACAATTCCAAATCCGGCCCCTTTTCCACATCATCCGCAACAATCTCTTTGGAACGCAGGTACACTTTTGCCGCTTGGCCGTTTTTCGTAATTCTGGCAAATCCGTCCTCGGGATTAACCTCCAGGATCCTGAACCCCCGGTTCGAAGTCCCTTCCTTCAGCCAAAAGCGATTTCCTGCCCGGATGTCCTCAATGTGAATCCTGTACAGGCCGTTGATACGAGTGATGCCCGAAAGCCGCATCTGTTCGTACTCTACCCGGCGAAGCTTCTTCATCAGGGTAACCGCTGAGAGGGAAAAGTAGTCTGGGTTCTCCGTTATGTTGACGGGACTTCCTCCTTCCTCCTCTTCTTCACCCACATCCTTCCTGATTTTCTTCAACACCTCCTCGGCAATCTTCTTATTCGTCAAATCCAGCAAGTCGGAGACGTTATCAATTTGAAAGGTTTGGGCTCCACAAAGCCACCCCTTCTCATCCACATAAAAGCCAACATTATCTACCTTTACTTCTTTCAGCAGGAGGTTCAACAGACGGGCGTCAATCCCTTCTGGAATATCGGCGGTTTCCTTCAACGCCTTTTCCAGTTGAGCCCGGTTGAATTCAGAAATCCAGTTGCCGAAAAAGAACGCCCGCCCCCCCTGCATGACACTGGTCAGTTGCTTGATTTCTCCATCGGTCAAATTCTTTGCAGGGATTTTCTCACCTTTTCGCTTCCCCTCTCCACCGTAGATCCCCTGATATCGCAAGGTTGCAACGAGAGTATCCTCTTCCGGTAAATACCGCCAATGCACCTCCTGATCCTCAAACTCAATGCAGCCAGACAGAAGCCACAATAGGCTCAGTAATCCGAAGAAACGTAAATGCATACTCATGGAATCTTTTAAAGTTCCATGTGTGGTTTATGAATAAGAAAAAGGCGAGTTAATTATAGTCTACCCAATCTTCCATCAAAAGATCCGGGTAGCCATTGGGTCTGGAATATCTGGGTACATGGGTCGCATATTCATGACCATGCTCCAGCATGATGACGTATCGTCCAAGACCCGCGATACCGGAATGTTCCTTCTTGGGACCTCTTCGCCGGATATCCTCAATCTTGCAACCTAACTCTTCTGGCAGAAGATCCTGCCGCCATGTCATTTCCTTACTCAAATCCATATTGTGTAGTGTTTTCATCGCTTTACACTATACAGCAAAATCTAAAGCTGTGCAGAAGTTTATTTGAATAATATTAGTATGTATACTCGGTAATTCCAAACTTGAAGTCCATTGGAGACAGGATCAAACAATTCGGCACCGATTGCCCAAGTGTAGAATTCTTCCTGCAGTGCTGAAAGAAATTTGAAAATATCCGACCAAGGTTTTGCCGTAAGCAATCATTATCAATGACGTGACGTCCTGGACAAAAGTGGAAAACGAAAAAGACAATGCCAACAAAGATATCGTGAAGGAATTATATGCAGACAACGTCGATGCAGTTCGTCGCTACGTATATTCTTTGTGCAGGGACAACGAGGATACCAATGAGGTCGTACAGGAAACCTACCTAACCGCACTACGGAAAGCGTCACAGTTTGTCCCCGGTACCAAGTTTCTCAGTTGGGTTTTCAGTATCGCCCGGTTCAAGTTTCTTGAGCAAAACCGAAAGAATGCAAAACCCCAGATTTTTCTATCTACGGAAACGTTGGAAGCACTGGCATCTGAGACCGATAACAATCCATTCTCCGAAGACCAGGAGTTAGCCCGGCATAAGGTCCAGGCGTTAAAGAAATGTAAGGAGGTCCTCTCCCAAAGGAATCAGGAATACTTGCGATTACGATACGAGGAGGGCCTAAAGCCAGCAAAGATTGCCGAACGTTTCAGTCTCAAGCCGGGGACCATTCATCACGCCTTGTCCAAGACCCGAACCTTTTTAAAGAACTGCGTAGAAACCACTTTGTACAAAGAAACCAAATTTCCGCCTCCTGCACAATGAAATCGACTCAACACATAGAGGACCTGACTGAGAAGTACATTGACGAAGTCCTGACAGAGAAGGAAAACGAACAACTGAACCATCTTCTGAAGAACTCAACAGAAGCCAGGCAAATCTTTCTCTCCAAAACGCATTTCGATGCCCTGATCAATGAGAGTTCCTACAACCCGGAAACCAATGAGGTTAAGGAACCTGCGACCCATCGAACCGCTTCTTCCAAACTATCTCCATTTGTCAGCGTTCTAGCCCTGGCTGCTTGTGGAGTTTTGGGATTCTTCCTGCATTCCGTGTTGCAGGAGAAGGACGCCGATCAAACCCATGCCGAAAAATCGCTTTACCTGGCTCAGGTTACTCATGTTTCTGGTGGCGCCAAAGACGTACTTTCCACTGGGCTCTATCTTGAAAATAAGCTTTTCGATTTCAAAGAAGGCGTCG
>CAYSOI010000547.1:0-3205 GCA_964432425.1 uncultured Opitutales bacterium
TCACGGGAATGAACTGCCTGCAATGACAGGAGATATGCAAAACTTAAGATAACAACTGAACTTTTCACCGATTTCCTTCTTTACGTGTTGTTTATAAGGCCACATCCATGCGGTCTTTCAAAATCCCGACCAGCCCCCATAATTTGATCAAGGCCTTTTCGTATTCCACGACAGCAGCCAACTGTCGGGTACGGGCTACGGACAAGTTTTTCTGCATCTCGGCCACATTGAAGCTCGTAGTTGTACCCAACTTCAAGCGTTTGACCTCGGCATCCAATGATTTCCGGGCCAACTCGACGGACATCTTCGAAATCGCGATCCGGGTATAGGCAATTTCCACGATTTTGACAGCACTGTCCAACCTGGCTGATAATTGAACCTTGCTGGACGATACATTCATGCGGGCTTGGCGTCTTTGCAGCAAAGCTCTGCGTTTGGCGGCCTTGGCAGATTGGTTTCCAATCGGGTAGGAAACGGCGACACCCAGGCTCCAGCTGGGTTTATTCCGGTTCTGGTAATCGGAGATGGCATCAATAGGATCATCAAAGTCCAAGCCATTCAGGGAGACACTGCCGATCAAGTCGACTTGTGGCTTCAACCCATTATCGGCCACCTTCACGGCAATATCCTGGGACTCCACGTATTGTTCTGCAGCCAGATAATCCGCATTATTCTTCAGTGCGGTTTGCAACAAGTCTGGAGTTTTTGGCAGTTTATACTCGGTATTGAGCTCATCAATGACCTGAAAATCCACATTCTGCTTTTCTGCAAAATCAGCAACCACGAGGGCTTTCAGGTCATTGGTACGCTCAATGAGAAACGTCCTTGCCTGCAATTCTTCTTCCCTGGCCTCGGAAACACGACCTTCGGCCTGTAGCACATCAATCTCACTCATTCGGCCCAGTTCAAAAGTTTTCTTATTCCCTTCATACAACTCCTCCGCCAAAGCAATGGACTCTTGTTTTACTTCCAGATTCTTTTGAGCAAAGATCAACTCTACGCAGGCGACCATCGTATCTCCCAGCATGCGATTGACCACGCTGGCAAGCCGGTACTTTTCCCGCTTCAAATCACTTTTAGCCAGACTGACTTTGGCCAGATTGACATCCTTACCGAAGCCTTTGAGCACAGGCTGTGTAAGCATCAATATGGTGTCAGAAGTGAACTCGGAATCAAATGCATTGGTATCATTGACCAGTTTACGATTTTGTAGAAACAGCTGATACTGAGTGCCCATGTCAAATATGCCCTCCACTCCCACACGGTAAGTGGAATTGCGTTCATGATAGATCGAAGTCGGGTCGGCTGGTCCAAAGAGTGAACTGTAAAGGGAATTGAAGGTACGCTGGTCAACATTCGTCTCCTTTTCCTCATGTATGAATTCGCTGACGATTCTGGGATCAAAAATACCCCAGGCTTCATCAATCGTTTCCTGCTGAATCAGTGGTGAAATGCGCTGCACCTCCAATTCCTGGTTCTGTTCCAGAGCCAACAGAACAAAGTCCTTAATGGTCCCCTGGAAAACGTCCTGAGCAGGGAGATTCACAGAAGAAACACACATCGCAAGCACCACCAGATGATGACAAACTAACCTATGTAGAACAGTCATATATCAATATTGTTTGCACTTACAGACACAGTAACCCAGTGCCCGATACGGAATAAAACAGGCCGCCTTCAATCATCATTCTTGCCCCATTAGGCAAACACATTTTTCGGATTCACCCTCGGCAATGCCCATGAAGAGGAGGTTTCTGTAACGAAAAAGGTCCAGGAAACAGTGGCTCTTAACCACCTGAAATCCGACACTGGAGTTCTTTAAATAACAGGGGCACCAAGTGCTTCGCCGTTGATCGTAACCAGTTGGGCAACGAAAGAGACCTCCTCGTCAACACTTACCTCTACTCCGGTGATAACGACATTGCCATCCTCCACCTGAATGTCCAATTCCCCGGAAAGATTCATTGTATCTGTGCCATCCAAGCTGTTGTCTGCATCCGAGATCAGGTTGATCACACTCCCTGCGGAGAGGATTTCCCCATCTTCAAAAAGCACACTCCCCAAGGCACTGAGAGTGGTATCACCTTCAGCATCAAGTGAGACATCCTGAAATACCAACTCCTGGGAGGCGAAGACACTCAGTTCATTGCCAGCCGTTAACATTGTGCCAACAAAGTTCAAATCAGCCAGACTGGAACTACCAATGGTGAGATCCATGGAAGCGGAAAGCAGGGTGGATGCATGACTCACGGAGATCAGGCCGTCTCCATTCCCGTCCGAATCACTGCTGATATGAAGTGAACCATTCAGAGCCTGGATTGCAGCAAAACTATGGTCGCCACCAATGTTGATTTGCTCGGCTGCTGTCATGACGACATCCCCGGCTTGGGCCGTAACATAGGAAGTACTGCCACTGGCAATATCGATAAGTCCGTTTCCATCCCCATCACTATCGGCTTCGAAGATGACTCCATTGGTCGCCACCAGGATGGAGGAGCCCACAATGATCGAACCTCCTGAACGGACAGTCAAAGTACCGGTGGTAAACAAGTCCATTCCACTCAAATCAATATCTCCAGGAGAAGTAATGGTCACATCGCTGGAGGAACGTACCTTCATGTCCAACAACATCGTATCTTCACCCGTCTGAATCAGATCCAATTTTCCACCCGTCTTCACGGCGACATCCGTGGTATCCAAATCTTTACCGGTAAAGCTGAGATCGGCCGTCTGATTCAAAATTTCCCCTTCGATATCGAGGCTGCCACCAGTCTGCCAAGTCACCGCAGCATTTTCGTCACTGACAAACTCCAGTTTGCTGACCGTGATCGCTTGTTCGTGTTCCAGCTCTCCGATCACAATAGCCTTAAAGTCGGCAGCCAGTTGCTGAAGATTGTCATCATTGACGAACAAATCGTCTTCGTAAGCACTCTGCCCCCCTGTGGTAATGCCTTTGGCTTCAGTGGCAGTAATCACCACCACTTCGGAAGACCCACCCTTGAGTATTGCAGCATTCTGCATAATACGTTCCACGTCATCGGCCTGAATAAAGGTCTGACCACTCTCATTTTCCTTGGTGTACGTTCCGGCAATATTGAGCTCAGCTTCGCTAAAGTTGGTTTCTGCGGCTTTATCCACCAGATTGCCTGTACTGACAGAGACATCGCCTTTGAAATCGATTTCATTGCCGTCCAGGAACATGCCG
>CAYSOI010000548.1:0-3188 GCA_964432425.1 uncultured Opitutales bacterium
TGCACCGGCAACCAGGGAGATTTGGACACCAGGAAAATGGCTTCTGAAACTGCCCGGCATCTGAAGGTAAAGCCGGAAGAAATCCTCGTTTTTTCCACGGGAAGAATTGGCGTCCCCCTGCCCATGAGCCGCATCACTGCGGGCATTCGCGATGCCTCACTTGATGTCATGGACGAACTCGATGGCGGGCAGGCTTTTCAGGAAGCCATTCTGACTTCCGATACCTGCACCAAGTCCTGCTCCGCCAAGATTGAGACCGCTTCAGGTACGGTGATAACGGTTGGTGGAGTAGTCAAAGGCGCAGGCATGATTCAGCCAAACATGGCTACGATGCTCGCGTTTTTATGCACGGATGCAAGTGCCTCCCCTGCCTTTCTGCAAAAGCATCTCAGTACCGCGGTGGATCAGTCCTTTAACCGCATTACCATAGATGGGGACATGAGCACCAATGACAGTGTTATTCTTCTGGCCAACGGATCAACCGAGATCGACATCGAAAAAGAACCTGCCAAGGTACAGGCTGAGTTTATCGAGGCAGTGCAAAGGGTATGTGCCTGCCTCGCCCGCAAGTGCGTGTCCGATGGAGAGAAGGTCACCAAATTTGTCCGCGTCCTCGTGGAAGGGGCAAGAGATAGGGAAAGTGCCGAGCAGGTCGCACGGGCAATCGCCAATTCCCTGCTGGTCAAAAGTTCCTGGTATGGATCGGACCCGAACTGGGGAAGAATTGTCGATGCCGCGGGCTATGCCAAGGTGGGCATCCAGTTCCATTTACTCGACCTCTTCTACAACGAGGTACCTGCACTGAGAAAAGGTGAGCCCCTTGTCGCCAACAAAGGACAGTGGAAGGAAGTGGTTTCGGCCAAAAGTTTTCTTATCCGGCTGAACTTAAATATGGGCAACGCATCCGAGGAAATCTGGTCCAATGACCTGAGCGAAGCCTATGTCAATTTTAACAAGAGCGAGTAACAATGATCGATTACGGAGACAGTCAGGAAAAAGCAAAAATTCTGATGGAAGCCCTTCCCTATGTCCGTCGCTTCCGGGGTTCTATCTTTGTGGTAAAATACGGGGGAAGCTTCATGGACTCCCCCGACCCAAAGGTCCGTTCTGGAGTGGCCCAGGACTTGGTCTTCCTGCACTTTGTGGGAATCAAAGTGGTGGTGGTCCACGGTGGAGGGAAAGCGATTACCCGCGAACTGGACCACCGGGGCATCGAGGCTAGGTTTGTCGATGGCCTTCGGGTAACCGATGAAAAATCCATCGAGGTGGTCGATGAAGTGCTCAACCAAACCGTCAATCAGGAAGTGGCCAAGTTTGTGACTGATCATGACTGCGAAGTGCAGCGGTTTCCCGGAAAAGAATTGCTCGGTTGCGAAAAGCTGAAAACAGGTAATGACCTAGGCTTTGTCGGCCAAATTTGTTCGGTAAACCGTGACAAAATTTTCTCGGCACTGGATGAGGGCAAAATGCCCATCCTTTCCTCGACCGCCGCAGATTCAACCGGGCAGTGCTTCAATGTCAATGCAGACAGTGCCGCCGCAGAGGTCGCCATTGCCCTAGGGGCCCGCAGGCTTGTCTATCTTTCTGATGTACCTGGCCTACTCCGGGATCCATCCGACCCCACATCCCTTCTTTCCAGTCTGGCCTGCAGTCAGGTCGCCCCCCTTAAAGAAGAGGGAGTGATTTCCGCAGGCATGCTCCCCAAGGTCAATAGTGCAGTGCAGGCAATCAATAGTGGGGTTAACCGGGTGCACTTCATCGATGGCAGGCTGCCCCACAGCATCCTTCTGGAAATCTTCACCGATCAGGGAATCGGCACCGAAATTGTGCACGGTTAAAAATGAACTTCCCTAAGCACAACAGGTTGCTGATCGGAAATTATGCCCATCCCAGCATTGATCTAGTTCAGGGCAAGGGAACGAAAGTATGGGACTCCTCCGGCAAGGAATATCTCGATTTTACCTGTGGGATTGCCGTGACCAATGTCGGGCATTGCCACCCTCACTGGACCGCAATGGTGGCAGAGCAGGCCAACAAGCTGACCCATTGCTCCAACCTCTTTTCCATCCCTGAACAGGTCAGACTGGCGGAGCGACTGGTTGGATACATTGGACCAGGGAAAGTTCTCTTCTGTAACAGTGGAGCCGAAGCAAATGAGGCCCTGATTAAACTTTCCCGCCTGCACTCCCCCGAGCAAAAGCGGCCCAAAATCCTTACCGCTGAAAATGGCTTCCATGGCAGGACGATGGGAGCCCTTTCCGCCACCCATTCTTCGAAATACCGGCATGGATTTGAGCCTCTGCTGCAGGACTTTGCCTTTGGCCAGTTAAACCATATCCGTTCCTTCTCCGACCTGGCGGACGATCAGACCGGAGCCATCTTAATCGAGTCCATCCAGGGAGAAGGGGGCATTCATGAGGCAACAGATGCATTCCTCAATGAAATCAGGGAACTTTGCCAGTCCAATAATCTCCTGCTGATGCTGGATGAAGTGCAGGCAGGCATCGGGCGCACGGGAGAATTCCTAGGATTTCAAAAATCAGGAATTTTGCCAGATGCCGTGGCCATCGCCAAAGGACTGGGAGGTGGCTTCCCCATCGGGGCAATCTGGGTGAGTTCCGACTTGCAGGACACCTTTACGCCAGGATCCCACGGAACCACTTTTGGTGGCTCCCCCCTTGCCTGTGCCGCGGCCCATGCGGTGCTCGACATCCTCGAAAATGAAAACCTCATTGCCAGAAGCCGGGAAACAGGGGCTCAGTTCAAGGGGGCACTGGAAGAACTCTGCCGGGAGTTTCCGGATTTCGTCGAAGGGATCAGAGGCCGTGGGTTCATGCTTGGCCTGGTCTGTAAAAAAGATCCTGCCGGTCTGATTGCCTCTATGAGAGAACGAGGTCTCCTCACCGTCGGTGCCTCCGGTCATGTTATCCGCATCTTACCTCCACTGAATGTGAGGGACGATGAACTGGAGCATGCCCTTTCGATCATGCGTACCTGCTTGGCTCAATTGAACCCTTGAACTTTACCGTAAAGATGAAGCATTTTCTCAAAGAAAACGACTTGGACAATGGACAGATTGAAGATGTCTTCAACCTCGCGTTTGACTTCAAACAAGACCGGAGCCAACGGCCTACAGACCATCTCCGGGGGCAGACCTGGGGCATGCTCTTTTTCAAAAACAGCACCCG
>CAYSOI010000549.1:0-3188 GCA_964432425.1 uncultured Opitutales bacterium
CTTGGGCAGAGCATCCGTTCCAGGCCATCAAACAATGCGGGATATCGATCAAAGTCCTTACGGAAGTTCGGCCCCGGTTCCTTGGCATGAAGTAGCCGAACGAGAACACCCTCTTCAATGAGATCTGACAATACACTCAGAAAGGGCTCCATCTTCCTTCCCCGCTTCACGTACATGTCCTTGATGTCCGCAGTCGCAATCCACAGAAACTTTTCCGCCTCCACCACCATCTCTTGGATGACTTTGTCATAGATGGCTCTGTCAGATATGAATTCGGTAGGCATTCCGTGTAAAATCACTCAGGCAGAGAAAAGCTGCAACAGGATATTATTGATCAGTCGGATCAGTCAGATAGGGCAGATCTGACCGATCGATTCTCTACAATGAAAAAGTTCCCTCTGATCCTCACACTGCTCCCCATACTCCTCACTGCCCAAACAGTCTCGGAAGAAGAAGCTTGGAAACTGGGCTGGCCCCAACTCCGTGGACCTTACGGCAACTACAATATCGCCAATACCGAGGACGAAATTATCGGTGACCTTTCCAACGCCAAATTGGTATGGGAAAGCGAAAGCCGCGACTTTGGGCGAGCCAAGCACACTACCGGTGCATTTAAAGGGAAAACACCGAAGGACAAGGTCCAGAAAGTCCTCGATATTTTGGGGCCAGAACCGCAAGCCTCGCCTGGCAGTTGGGCATCGCCCATCATTGCAGAAGGAAAACTCTTCGCCTCCACTTTCAAACCTGCCGGGAAACTCTACGACGTAAAACCCTACGAATACGACAAGGACCCCAACAAGACGACAGCCAAAGCCTACCTGGAAGCCAATGATGTGTTGATCGCCATGGATGTGAAAACCGGCAAAACCCTCTGGCAAGTGGAGGAACCCGGAGGCTTTGTCTGGGGCGTGGGCAAACGGCTTGGCTTTCAAGTCACACCCGTCTACCACAACGGCAAGGTCTTCAGCATGGGCACCACAGGCCGAATCTTTGCCTATTCTGCGGCTGAGGGAAAGAAGCTTTGGCAAACTCCAGCTGACGAAAAGATGTTGGACGAAAAGAAGAAACGAAGCCAAAACCCCAGCATCCTACAGGCAACCCGAAACTATGGCTGGCTACAGGCTTTGGTCTTTGCAGGAGATACACTCGTCGTGCCTCGGGGTAGCACCTTGACTGGCTTGGACCCTAAGTCTGGAAAACAAAAGTGGAAACTGGAAAGAATCACCTCCAACTGGGTCACACCTGTTATCTGGAAACAGGATGGCAACGAGTACCTGCTGGTGACCAGTGGCAGAAATCCCGGACAATGCCAACTGCATCTGATTGACCCGCAGGCAGGTAAAGTCCTCTGGACTCAGGGCGGCTTGGATTCGACTCAGCTCAATATCGCTCCATCCACAACACATGTCCTGGTCAACGTCGGCAGCCAAATTCTCAAAGACAAACCCAACGCTTCTGCCCCGAAATACAAGGATGGCACAGCGCCTTTCGGTCGCCTCGGAGCGTACAAACTTTCTATTGAAGGGGCTGAGGTGGCTTGGGGATTTCCCGATAAACCACACTTCCTTCTGCCTACCTGGAGTGATTCCCTTGCCAGACCCCGATACCTGATCAAAGACGACTTGGTCTACATGACGACGGAAGGACTGGACAAAAACAAAGACCGCCGCTTCATCGTCGCCGAACTTCACTCCGGCAAGATCCTGGTGGATGAACCTCGTCAAAATGACTTCTGGTTCCAAATCATTGGTGACAAACTCTTTCATTGCATCGACTGGTGTCATGGCAAATCAGCATCTTTCAACATGTTTGCGGCAGATCCTGATACCTTCGTGCATCTCTCCGGTCCATGGAAAACCAAAGAGCCGTTGACTACCGGTTATCAGGTATTCATAGAGCCGCCCATTATCGCAGGACGAATTTTTTTAAGAACCGAGCTTGGCACTGTTGTTTGTTACGATTTACGTAAACCCCACAACTAATGAATTTATGAAAATACAGAGAGTAAGCATTCTCGGCCTGATGACTATCGGTGTTTGGTTGACCTCCTGCACCGTATCCGCGAAAAAGCCTCAGCAACTTCAGCTCTGGGAAAATGAAGCTCCCATAGAAGATGGAGTCTGGGAAAAGAGCACTGCCCGCATTACAGTACATTTCCCAAAGAACCCCAATGGGACCGCCGCCATTATTTGTCCTGGAGGGGGATATGGAACCCTGGTGAAAGGCCCTGAAGGCACAGGTATTGCCAAGTGGTTTAATGAACATGGCGTCACCGGAGTGGTTCTGGAATACAGACTCCCCAAAGGGAAACCTTACCGCCCCTTGAATGATGCTCAACGTGCCATCCGAATCGTTCGCTCAAAAGCCAAAGAATGGAAGGTTGATCCAAAGAAAATAGGCATCATCGGCTTCTCGGCAGGAGGTCATTTGGCCTCCACTGCCGCAACTCATTTTGACCGAGGTAAGACGAACCACAAGGACCCCATTGAACGAATGAGTTGCCGTCCGGATTTTGCAATCCTGGTTTACCCGGTCATTACCATGGGGAATGGCACTCACCATGGCTCACGCAGAAACCTCCTTGGAAAGGAATTAACTCCAGAAATGATTGAACTCTTCTCCAGCGAAAAGCAAGTCACCCGGGGTACTCCCCCCACTTTTCTCGTGCATGCCAGGAACGATGCCGTCGTTCCTGTTACCCATAGTCAGCTTTTTCACGAAGCACTGAAAGCCAACAATGTCCCGGCCCAATACCTCGAGCTTCCCTCTGGAAATCACGGGCTCAACGGGTACAAAGGCCCCATGTGGGATGAGTGGCAAAAGCAAGCTCTGGAGTGGCTTAGAGTCGAGAAATGAATCAAGGGCAGAAAGCCGCTAGTTCATCATTCCGGGCGGCCTGTATCTCCAGCAGAAAAGAACAACCAGGGTAAGGATAAAGGTATGCGGGATGGCGGCTATAATACAATGTGGCTTAAAGCAGGAATGAAAAAAGAGAACTTGATTTACAATAATGATAATTCCCCAAATGCATAGGTAAAGAAGGAGTGAGTAAAAAAACTTGTTCGGGTCATTCAGATTAATGACATTGCAGCCGCAACCATGGCAGTATTTTGCTTCTTTGTGAGCAAGTTGTTGGCCGCATTTTGGACAGTTGTTTTCCATGTTTTTGCTCCATCTACCCACCTTGG
>CAYSOI010000550.1:0-3187 GCA_964432425.1 uncultured Opitutales bacterium
CCTCCATCCTCCGCATTGATGTCAACAAGCCCTCCAAAGACAAACCCTACAGCATTCCCAAGGACAACCCGTTTATCGACCACAAAGGAGCCCGTCCCGAAGTTTGGGCATACGGCCTCCGCAATCCATGGAAACTCTGTTTTCACCCCCAAACGGGTGATCTCTGGACCGGCGATGTCGGTTGGGAAACCTGGGAAATGTTGCACAAGATTGTACGCGGCGGCAACTACGGCTGGAGTCTTGTGGAAGGTCCGAAAGCCATCAATGTGGACCACGACATGGGGCCAACACCCATTCTGCCTCCAGTCATTGCCTATTCCCATTATGAAGGTGCGTCCATCACTGGCGGTTACGTGTACGAGGACTGTCGCTTGCCCAAACTCAAAGGCAAATACATCTACGGCGACTACGTGACCGGCCGAATCTGGGCCATGGATCATAACGGTAACAAGCTCCTTTCCAACGAAAAGATCGCCGATACCAGGGAACGCATCGTCACCTTTGGTCAAGCGGCCAACGGTGAAGTTCTGTTCCTGAACTGGCCCAAAACCCAAACCCTGTTCCGACTCATCCCCAATCCGAACGCAGGTAAGACGCCGGACTTCCCCAGGAAGCTCAGCGAAACCGGCCTCTTTGCCAACACCAGCAAAGAAAAGCCATCACCCGGGGTTTATGATTATGAACCCTTGTCCACCTTGTGGCAGGATGGAGCCACCGCCCAACACTACATTGCCGTGCCAGACTCCGGATCGCTCACCACTGAATTTCACAATCGCCGAGGCTCCACACTTCTACGACATGGGAAGCCCAACAACACCGTCTTTGCCAAAACCATCCGACTCAAAAACCGCAAAGTGGAGACCCAGGTCCTCCATTTTGATGGCTTCTGGAAAGGCTACACCTATCGCTGGAATGCAGCACAAACCGATGCCGAACTCGTCCCTGCCGAAGGTCAGGATGCCATCATCGAAGGCCAGCCCTGGCGTTTTCACAGCCGGGAAGAATGCATGCGATGCCACGGCGGCAACTTCAACCATGTTTACGGCTTCGCACCGGGACAGCTCAACCACAAGGGCCAGATCCAACGTTTGCAAAAGTTGAAAATCGTAGACAGTGCTTTCGAAAAAGCCGCCAAAGAGCAACCCACGGCCAACCCTTACGACAAGACGGCCAAGCTCGAAACCCGAGCCCGTTCCTGGCTCCACATCAATTGCGCCCATTGTCACAGAATTTCCGGCGGAAGTGGCGTGAACTTCTACCTCAACATCGAAACCCCAACCGACCAGATGGCTCTCTCCGGCATGGCTCCAACCAAAGGCCATTTCAACCTGGTAAATCCCGCTCTCATTCAACCCGGCGCCCCCTACAGCTCCGCGTTGTACTTCCGCACCGCCAGCACCGGAATCGGCCACATGCCCATGCTCGGAAACAAGACCATCGACAAGGAGGGCTTGCAAGTTGTGCACGACTGGATACTCAGCCTCAAAAAGAGCCCCAAGCCGACAAGTCCCGAACTCCCCGACACCCCAAGTAATGCCCTGAGATTGGCTCACCTGCTGGACACCAACCAACTTTCCGAAGAAAAACGGAAGAAGATCCTGAAAGCCGCCAAAGCCAGCCAAAGCGTAGAAGTCCAGGGCATCTTCCAGCGTTTCCTCAAAAAATGATCAGTCGGATGGGTCAGATCTGACCCATCCGACCGATCAAGAATAACCCATCATGCAACTCCCACAAAATCTGGAAAACATCCCGTCCCCGGCACTTCTGGTCTACCCAGAAAAGATTCAGGCCAACATCGCCAAGATGCTAGGAATGGTGAACGGAGACTCAAAACGCCTACGTCCTCACGTGAAGACGCACAAGACTCCACAGATCATCCAAATGCAGGTGGAGGCGGGTATTACTCATTTCAAGTGTGCCACTCTCTCCGAAGCCCGTATGACGGCTGGAGCGGGTGCCCAAGATGTCCTACTGGCTTATCAACCTGTCGGTCCCAATGTGGAGTTGTTTCTGAAACTACAGGATGAATTCCCGAACGTAACCTTTGCCACGGTTGAGGACTGCATGGAAACCATCCAAGCCTTCGAAGCCACTGGAAAACCTGCCAACCTCTACCTCGATGTTGACTGCGGAATGCATCGCACCGGCATTGCTCCAGGAGACAAAGCCATCGAAATCTGCCAAGCCCTCCACAATTCCTCGAATTTGAACTTCGCCGGGCTCCATGTCTACGATGGACACATTCACGAAGCCAATCTCGATGAACGATTGGCAGCTCATGAGAAGGCCATGGCCACCTGGAAACCATTTCAGGAACAACTACTTGCCAACGGCATTCCAGTAGAAAACATCGTTACCGGAGGCAGCCCCACCTTTCCCTTCTATGCCAACGATCAATGGCAATGCAGCCCCGGTACGACCTTGCTCTGGGATGCAGGCTATTCAGATGCTCATCCCGACATGGACTTTGAAGTGGCCACCTACCTACTCTGCCGAGTCATCAGCAAACCCGGTGAAAATCAGATCTGTCTGGATCTCGGTTACAAAGCCATCGCCAGTGAACGCCCCTTCGAAACCCGGTTTGCCTTCCCAACGCTTTCCGAAGTAAAGCCCATTTCCCACAGCGAAGAGCATCTGGTGCTGCAACTCCCCACTGTGGACCACATCGAAATCGGAAGCCCTGTTCTCGTCATTCCCTGGCACATTTGCCCGACCGTAGCTCTATACGACCAAATGTATGTTGTGGAGAACAACACTGCCACCGGCGAAAGCTGGCCCATCACCGCAAGAACCCGACTACTGTCCTAGCGGATGCTGCCTGTACAAATCGTTGGAGTATAGGTTTCAGCCGACAATAAAAACAAATCGTTGGAGTGTAGGCTTCAGCCGATAATAAAAAAAGTATCACTATTTTTATCGTCTAAAGGCTAAACTCCACCCCCAACATCAGTCACTGATGACCATTTCCCCCGACGACATCCTTGACTTCGCCCGGCAATTGGCTGCCTCCGAAAATGGTTGTGCCTGCTCGGATGATGATCCACCGGAACCCACACCGGAACAATACGAGTATGCCAAGGAGCGATTACTCAAAGAATCCAAGGTTGGCGAAACTCCGTAGCGGAAGATGCAAAATCTTCCGACTTTTCAGGACTCACCAATCAGAAGATTTTGCATCTTCTGCTAC
>CAYSOI010000551.1:0-3178 GCA_964432425.1 uncultured Opitutales bacterium
AGTAAGAATTTCAATGAATTGATGAAGAACAAAGGCGTTGAGCCCAGACTCAAAGGCTACACCGACGAGGACGGTTTCGGCTGGGTCATCGATGGACTGGAACGCTGCTTAAAGAGGGCAGAGGAGTGCGGTGTGGTCCTGGGCTTGGAAAACCACTGGGGCCTGGGACGTACAGCCGATGGAGTCCTTCGAGTGGTAGACGCCATTGATTCCCCCTGGTTGCAAGTCACCCTCGATACCGGAAACTTCTTGGAAAACCCCTATTGTCAAATGGAGCAACTGGCTCCCAACACCGTCTTCGTACAAGCCAAAACCTACTTCGGAGGCGGCACCTGGTACACCCTCGACCTCGATTACCCCCGAATCGCCAGCATCCTCCAGAATGTGAATTACCAAGGCTACGTCTCCCTCGAATTCGAAGGCAAAGAAGACCACCGCACCGCCATCCCCAAAAGTCTCGCCATGCTGCGAAAAGCCTTCAGTTGAGTGAAGACCTGGCAGGTATTGTGTTATATAGGTCCTATATGTCCTATACGACCTATAAAGTCGCCGCAGTTTCCTGAGGCAAGACAACCTGCCACAAGCTATTACCCCAGCAGAACTTGCCACTGAAAACTATAGAATATGAGCCATTGGACTGAACTGGACGCGAAGCCTGCCGTCTCAAACTTCCGCTTCGGGGTATCGATTGTTGCTCTCGCCTTGACTTTGGTTTCACCCGCTCAGGCCGACGAAGAAGCTCTCCGTGCCGACGCCAAAAAGACCTTTAAAGAAAAGGTTGGTCCCTTTGTCGAAAAGTACTGCATTCGTTGCCACGGACCTCGGCCCAAGGCGGGCATCAACCTCAAGTCTGCCCTCAAGAGTCCCGGCAGTGCCTCCTCGTTCCTGCATTGGAAGAAAGCGGTCGCCAACGTGAAGGTGCACGACATGCCGCCGGAAGACGTCTCCAAAGTCCCTACTGATGAAGAACGGCTCCAATTCATCGAGTGGATCGGCAAGCTCAAGTACTTGGCACCTCGCGATCCTGGACCCTTTGTCATTCGTCGCCTGACAAAGGTGGAGTACGGCAACACTCTGCATGACCTCTACGGAGTCAATACTTCCATCGTGGACAGCCTGCCGAGTGAGGTAGCCGGGGCAGGTTATCTCAACTCCATCTCCCCGTTGCAGTCAGAGCTGTTCCTTGACATTGCCAACAAGGTCGTCGCACAGGTCGTGGCTCCCGAAGGCAAGAAACCTACAGCCGTCCAGCATCGACTCTTTGGCAAAACACCTCCCGAGGGTGCAGATCTTCGCAACGAGGCCCGTAAGGTCGCAAGATCTCTTGCCCGTGACGCCTACCGCCGACCTCCTTCCGGCGGTGAGCTGGATGTTCTGGTAGATGTCTACGATCTCGCCAAGGACAACCAACTCAACCACACCGCCGCCCTCGGTCTGATGCTCAAGGCCGTCCTGGTCTCCCCGCAATTTCTTTTCATCACACCTGCCGTCGAGACCGAGCCGAAAGGAAAGATCGTTCGCCTGGATGACCATCAATTGGCCTCGCGACTCTCCTACTTTCTCTGGTCGGCTCCTCCTGATGACGAATTGTCTGACCTGGCCGACCGAAAAGAACTCCACCAGCCCGAAATCCTGCGGTCCCAAGTGAAGCGTTTGCTGGAGCACGACCGGGCACGGGCTTTGTTCGACGGATTTGGTGCCCAGTGGTTGCGGATCGATGGATTGGAGCAGCAGGTGTTCGACCCGGAACGGTTTCCCCAGATGACACCTACACTCCGCAAGGCGATGATGGACGAAGCCCGCCTGCTTTTCCAAAACATCGTGAGGGAGAACCAGAGCGTGGTTCGTTTTGTGGACAGTGATTACACCTACCTGAATCAACCCCTTGCCCAGTTGTACGGCCTCGGGAAATCGGTGAAGGGGCTGAAGATGCAAAAGGTCAAGCTGGAGAACCCGAATCGGGGAGGCATCCTCGGCATGCCCGCCACTCTGGCCGCTACCTCTTTCCCGAACCGAACCAGTCCCGTCCGGCGAGGTGTCTGGGTGCTGGAACAGGTCATTGGTGAACACGTTCCGCCACCTCCGCCTGATGTCCCTGAACTCGAAGAATTGGAAGAGACCAGCGAGGAAGGGCTCACTCTTCGCCAGCTGACTGAACTTCACCAATCGGAACCCACATGTGCCAACTGCCACAAAGTACTCGACCCCATCGGGTTCGGTTTGGAGAATTTCGATGCCATTGGCCAATGGCGTGAAAAGGATGGTGTCGGCGTGGCAATTGATTCCGAAGGAAAACTTCCCGACGGCAAACACTTCTCCAACCCCGCAGAATTGAAGCGACTCCTGGCCATGCAGGACGCCGGCCTGGCCCGAAACCTGACTGAACGACTCATGGCTTACGCACTTGGGAGGCAACTGGAAGGCTACGATGAGGTCGTGGTGGACCAGTTGATGAGGAACATTGCCAAGGACCAATACCGGATGCGGACCATCATCACCGAGGTCATCACCAGTTACTTATTTACACACCGCAGAATAGAAGATTGAATCCAATGAACACCACTTTTCAAGTAACCAGAAGCCACAGTAATTGTAGCGGAATATGCCAAAAGTTCCGACATCTCAAGACCCTGGCTCAATCCGAAGATTTTGCATCTTCTGCTACCTTTCTTTCCTGAATACAGCTAGACCCAGCAAGATATAGAAAGTCGCCTAATCATTTCAATCACATGCAGCAAAGGAACATTATGAATGCCGAAAGCCAAAGTTCACTTCTCAATCGCCGCACCTTACTACGGGGAGCCGGCGTTTCCCTCGCCTTACCCTTCATGGATTCCCTCAGCTTTGCGGCCAGCGGCTCCGGGGCCAAACAAGGCAAGCCTCCCGTACGCCTCGGCTTCATGTACATGCCGCACGGTGTCATCATGGACCAGTTCTGGCCCAAGTCCCCCGAAGGCTTTCTCCAGTCGCCACCGCCTTTGGTTGAATCATTAAAACCCGTCCTGGACCAATGCCTCATGATGAAAGGCATCTCCGGTGTGCCCATCTCACCTTTCAATGGTGCTCCCCACGCCCTGGAACTTTCCACCTGGCTCACCGCCCGGCTCCCGGACGCCGACACCCGGAGTCGCGTCAACATTGCCATCTCCGCCGACCAGATCATGGCCAACTACGTAGG
>CAYSOI010000552.1:0-3177 GCA_964432425.1 uncultured Opitutales bacterium
TGTGGTGTGATCCTCGCAACGGTTCCAGCAAGAAGTTTCAGCAGGCGTTGAGAGACATTGGGAAGATGTGTGGGCATCCAGAACTGGAGGAAGTGCCATGGGCGTTGTGGGGACACAGTGGTGGTGGTCACTGGGCAGGCGGAATGGTAATGATGCATCCAGAGAGAGTGGCGGCAGCCTGGTTGCGATCCGGGGTTCCGTTTTTGAAACCCAATCCGGATCGGCCGACCATCAAACCTCACAAACTTCCGGAAGCTGCCCTTGGCGTCCCCATGATGTGCAATCCGGGGACCAAGGAAGGTGTGACGGTCAAGACTGGGCGATTTGCCAAAGTTTGGCCTATGAATGAGAAGTTTATTAAAGAAGTTCGTGGCAAAGGCGGGTTGTTGGGCTTGGCGGTGGATCCCTTGAGTGCTCACGAATGCGGAAATCAGCGTTACATGGCGATCCTCTGGCTCGATGCCTGCATGACGGCAAGACTTCCCGATGATCGTTCCCAACCTCTCAAGCCCATGCCGACCAAAGATGCCTGGCTGGCTCCGATCCTTGGGCAAAAAGCTGTACCTGCTGCCAAGTTCAAGGGCGACAAAGGTACCGCGGTGTGGCTCCCAAGTGAAACCGTCGCCAAGCAATGGATGCAGTATGTCAAAGATACCAAGATTGAGGACAAGACACCTCCGCCTGCACCGACCAACTTGCAGCTCAATGGCAAAGTGCTGACCTGGGATGCAGTGGCCGATTTGGAGAGCGGGATTGCACAGTTTATCATCTTACGGGATGGCAAGGAGATCGGCAAAGTTCCGGAAACTCCCAAGAACCGCTTCGGTCGTCCACTCTTTCAGGGTCTTCAATACAGCGACACTCCGGCTATGCCATTGGTGGAAATGAGGTTTGAAGACAGAACCGCCAAGGCAGGCAAAAAACATCAATACAAAGTGATCTCGATCAATACGGTCGGCCTGAAATCTAAATAAGGTTGAAGTGATGGCTTTAGCCGCCGAAACCGGTTCCACAGAATGATCGCCTAAAGGTAAGACTCCAACATTTGTGCAATTTCATGAAAATTCAAAACACACATCTACTATTGGCAACATGTCTGCTGACTTGCAGCCCCCTATCCGCTGTTGAAATCAAAAAGATCACCGCCCGGGATTCTCAGGACGGCAACCCGGCAGAACATGCCTTTGACGGGGCTGCCAGCACGCGATGGGCCTCGGAAGGCAAAGGCACATGGATCCAGTGCGAACTATCAGAATCAGTCAACGTTTCGAAAGTCGGTGTTGGGTTTGCCCGGGGAGAACGCGATTATTCCTTCACTATCACCACTTCGCTGGATGGAAAAAAGTGGAGTAAGCCCCATCCATTCCAGAGTAAGAAGATGGGAGATAAAGTGCAGGAGTATGAAATCCCGGAAACGACTTTAGCTTTCCTGCGAGTCACCATCTTTGGCAGCAATGCAAATGATTGGGCGAACATCCACACCCTTTCCATCCCCGGTGTGGACAAAATTAAAGTGAAGGCTGAAAGCACTTCTTCGGGAGGGTTCGTGATCCAACAATGGGCGAAGGATGAAAAATTGAAAGGCTCAGTCGCCATTTCTCTTGATGACCATGGTCAGGCCTATGTGGCCAGAGCCACTCGCCGCAAGCAGTCTAGCCTTGATATCCGGCATCATCAAGGCTGGGTGAAAGATGACCTGTCGTTTACAACCATTGAAGACAGGCGGGCCTACTACAAAAAGAATTTCAATAATCAACCCGAGCTCAAGTGGCTGCCCGACCGAAATGGAGATGGGAAGCGGGATTGGCGGGACCTTACCGTACAGCAAGACAATGTTCATCAGGTCGCGGATAAGGATCAGGATGGAGTTGGCGAAACCGTCACCACTATCGACAATTACCACTCGGAAGTCACGGGGATTGCGGCAGGAGTATTGGCGGTGGGAAATGATGTTTTCGTAGCCGTTGAACCTGGCATTTTCCGATACGAAGATGCTGACAAGGATGGAGTTCCGGAAAAGAAGTCGTTGGTCAGCACCGGGTATTCTCTGCACATCGGGCAAGGTGGTCACAACATGAGTGGCATGGCTGTGGGGCCGGACGGTCGAGTGTATTGGTCGGTGGCGGACAAAGGGCACCATGTTCTGACCAAGGAAGGCAAAACCTACCACATGCCCAACTCAGGCGGCATCTTTCGTTGTGAAATGGATGGCAGTAACGTCGAACGCTACTCCTCTGGCGAACGTAATGCGCAGGAACTGGCCTTTGATGCTCATGGCAACCTTTTCAGTATGGACAATGATGGCGACTATCCGGGCGAAAAAGAACGGGGCCTCTACATCACGGAAGGCAGCATGCATGGCTGGCGACTCAATTGGCAATGGCTTCGCAAGCAGGACTTTGTCAAAATCAGCGGCACCAAGGCCTACAATCCCTGGATGGACGAAAAGATGTTTCTGCCTGACCATGAAACCTTTCCGGCCTACCTAACTCCAACCATCGGCAACTTTGGTCCGGGTCCCTGCGGTTTTACTTCCAACCCAGGAACCGCTCTCAGCCCGGAGTTTGCCGACTGTTTTTTCATGACTAACAACAAGAGCGAGATCCGCGTTTTTAAGTTCTTCCCCAAGGGGGCCTCCTTTCGTTTTGAAGAACAAAAGGCGATCAAAGGCGGTATCAGTAACACGGGTTTGGCCATCGGGCCAGATGGGGCGTTGTATTCATCCAGTTGGAATGGTGCAATATACCAGTTTGATGTGATCACAGAGAACCGAAATCTCCGCAGACCGGAAACACAGAGCATCCTGGCATCCGATGCGTCTGAGCAAGATTTGCCGACTCTGAGCAAGTGGCTGAATCACCCTGACCAACGAGTTCGTATGAAGGGGCAATTCGAGCTGGTCAAACGAGGAAACTCCGGCCTGAAGGAACTTGCGGAAAACTTGAAGTATGGACAGTCTTTAGGGAAGCTACATGCCATTTGGGGCATTGGAATGGTGGCCCGATTGCAGGATGTGGATGCCATTGAGAACTTGGCACCAGCCTGGAAGGAGGAAGATCCGGAAGTACGTTCCCAGGCCGCAAAGGTGGTGGGAGAATTGGGAACTCGTTCCAAGCATTTCTCGAAAGAACTTCTGGCCGGAATCGAAGACGAGAATCCAAGAGTACAGTTTTTCTC
>CAYSOI010000553.1:0-3175 GCA_964432425.1 uncultured Opitutales bacterium
AGAAAACAGCCGAGGAAACACACCTGAAATTTAACAATCATTGGGACATCCCCATGGAATCAGTTTTGTGCATAGATCTTTACTTCAAGCCTTCGATTCTCGTTTTGCATTAAAATGCACATGCACTGGTTTGTCGCAGTGTTTCTCTGCATGCTCATTTTGAGGCTTTTGCTATAGGTCAGAAGATTCTAGTCCGGTCTTATTGCTGATCCTAGTCAGCATTCTCGGTCCAATTTCTAAGCCATAATGAAAAGCAAATACATAGTCATCCCAACTGTCACGACATAGCGCAGTATGTGATCCTGGGGCTTCTCTCTTTATTTCCCATCCTATTTTCAACAAAGCCTTGAGAACCTTTTTCGCTTTCGCTGACCCCCATTGGCTCATGATGCCAGTGAAAACATTTGGTCAAGTTCAGGAATCGTCTCGCCATGGTCTATTCGGTCAGCAATCACACGAAGGGCAATAGCCTCAGCTTTCGATATGGCGATTTCTTTGGATTCTCCGTAAGCCATAACGCCATTTAAATCCAGGACTTCCGCTATCCAGCGACCGTCGGTTTCTTGTTCCACTTCTATTTTCATTTCCAGAAAATTATTAGGTTTTGAAACAAAGTCGATTGAGAATATTTCAATGTTTAGGCTCAAAGATAAAGTGTTTGGTTCGGGATAAAGCAAAAGTGGGTATCGGCAGGATTTGGTCGTACATTCCGTTATTGGGTACGTTTTCTTTGGTAAATTTGGAGTAACCTTTTGGATCTATGTGACTCTGGGAAATCTACTACGAGGGAATATTCTCTCAACTTCCGTGTTTACACCCACAGCAGGCTGTGGGTGGGAAAGCGGCAGCAGGCTGCCGCAGTCCAAGGAGGGCAAAGCCAGGGAAGGGGGCGTTGGGAGGTGGAGGGGTTATTCCCTGAGTTTGGTGGGTAGATGCCTTGTGTAATTTTGTGTTGGATGGCGGATTCTACGGCTTCGCGGTCTTCGGCGTAGGTCATGCCGAACCAGGTTTCTTCGGTGGGAATGACTTGGAGGACGGACTCGGGGTCACCGGGGTCAGTCAACAAACCTTTACGCAAAATATGGGTGTATATTATATCATCCCCATAAATTTGCGGGGGCGTAGGGCTGACCCCGGCCCCCTCTTTACCGTTGGCATAAGACGGAATTGACAAAGCGAACGCTTTTACGCACGTTTGATTTATGCACACCGTCACAGCCACAAAAGCCAGAGGGAAGCTCTATTCACTCATAGACGAAGCGAACACTTCCCATGAACCAATTCAAATCACCGGAAAACGAGGAAATGCCATCCTCATTTCCGAGGATGACTGGCGATCCATCCAAGAGACTCTTTACCTCCAATCGATCCCAGGTATGGTTAAATCCATCCAAGAAGCCAGAAACGAAGGAATCGAAAAAGGATCAACTGAATTGGATTGGTGAGCTACGAAATTATCTTTTCTAGACAGGCACAAAAAGACGCCAGAAAATTAGCGAAAAGCAATTTGAAGGACAAGGCCTCTGAGTTAATCAAAATAATGAAAGAAGACCCATTTCAATCACCTCCAAGATTTGGAGTACTTACTGGAAACCTAGATGGCTGCTACTTTCGAAGGATCAACATTCAGCACAGATTAGTTTACGAGGTTCTCGAAGATCAAAAGACGGTACACGTATTGAGAATGTGGTCACATTATGGGGAATAGAAGAGGGACGGTGATGGGGCCAATACCGGAAGCCTATGAAATGGAAGCGTCACCTTCCATCCTTACTATGGTGGTATCTCCGTGTTTACACCCACAGCAGGCTGTGGGTGGGAAAGCGGCAGCAGGCTGCCGCAGTCCAAGGAGGGCAAAGCCAGGGAAGGGGGCGTTGGGAGGTGGAGGGGTTATTCCCTGAGTTTGGTGGGTAGATGCCTTGTGTAATTTTGTGTTGGATGGCGGATTCTACGGCTTCGCGGTCTTCGGCGTAGGTCATGCCGAACCAGGTTTCTTCGGTGGGAATGACTTGGAGGGTGGCTTGGTTGGCGTGTACGTGGCGGCTGACGACTTCGGGGAGAAAGAATTCGGCTTTGGGATTGTTGGAGTTTTGTTCCAGGAAGTTGGCGAATTCGGATTCGAGGTAGGGGAGCAGGCCGGATTGGAGGCCGAATAAATTTAGGGAGACCAGTTTTTCTCCGGGAAATTCGACACCGGTTTCCTGGGAGTCTACGGCTGTGCCGTTTTTGTTCCAGGCGAGTTTGGTGTGTTCGGTGAGGGATTTGAGGTAGCCTTCGGCATCCACGTCGCAAATGCCTCGGGAAACGGTGCCGTGATCGGACAAGGTGCGTTTCAGTGCGTAGCCTACCAGACCATAGCGAAGACCTTTGGGATCTGTTTCTCCCTGGTTGAGAAAATCAAAAAGTTGTTGGTAGGCTTCGGCTCCGTAGAAGTCGTCGCCGTTAATGACGATGAAGGGGCCATTGATTTCCTTTTTTGCGGTCAACAAGGCGTGTCCAGTGCCCCATGGTTTTTCCCGGCCTTCTGGAACTTTGAAAGGTGCGGGGACATCCTGCAAATCCTGAAAGACGCTTACGCACTCCAATTTGTCGGCGAATCGGGAGATCACTTTGTCCTGAAATTCCTTAGCAAAGCTTTCCCGGATCACGAAGACGACCTTCTTCACTCCGGCTCTCCAGGCGTCGTAGACTCCATATTCGAGAAGAGTTTCCCCATTGGGGCCGACTCCGGTTAATTGCTTTAGACCGCCAAAGCGGTTTCCCATTCCTGCTGCCAGAACGACCAGTGTACAATCCATCAATACTGCCTTTGTAATTTACATTCCTTATCAAAGCCATATTTAGAAGCTCACATCTGTTTTAATCAAGCTCCTGTTTATGCGTGCTCTTCTCACTTCTCATGGTTCCACTGGGGACATCTATCCCGTGATTGCTTTGGGAAAGGCTCTCAAGGCGGCAGGACATGAAGTCATCTTTGCGACTCTGGATTTTTTTCGGGATGAAGTGGAGCGGGCCGGATTGGAGTTTATCTCTGTTCCACCGGATTGGGATAAGGAGCGGCTTAGTGAAGCGATGCTTACCTTAAGTCGTCATCGCAATCCTGTTCGACTCCTCCAGGCGATTTATCGCCAATCGATTCCGTTCATCGGAGATTTGATGGATAAGTTGGAAAAAG
>CAYSOI010000554.1:0-3167 GCA_964432425.1 uncultured Opitutales bacterium
AGTGTTGAAGGGCTTCGAAAATGCGGTCCTGAAGCAGGAGGTAGTAGGTGACGGCAAGTTCGTCGGTTGCAGAGGGTTTGGCCTTGTATTTGAGGACTTCCATGAAGCGATGGTACTGGGAGTAGAAGCGGTCGTTGAGGATCTTCTTGGATTTGCCGAGGGGGTGGGCTCTTGCATTGACCAGCGGCTTGTACTCCAAGTGCTGGTAGGTGCGGCGTTCTACGGGATCAATGGTCAGAAGTGGGCTTTCGAGCCAGAGTCCGGAGCGTTGGGCAAGGCGTGTATGGGGCAGGTATTCTTTGATGCGGGGTTCGTCCTTGTGATAGATGGAGTAGGACCAGAGGACGGGATTGAAGGCAAAGCGTTCGGAGAGGAGCTTGGTGGCCTTTTTGTAGAAGGATTCACCGTCGCCACCTTCACGGGAGTTGCGAAAGCGGAAGGCGATGAGAGAGAGGTCGAGGCGGTTCAGGTTATTGTTTTCCAGATAATCCAGCACTTCTTTTTCAGTGCCATTCTGAGAGATCCAGGCCCAGGAAGTTTTGTCGGTAGTGCTGAGTTCACTGACAACGTTGAAGACAAACGGCTCGGCGCCAGCGATGTGCCCTTTTGAGGAAGAAACTTGCACGGGATAGATCGGGTACTTACCAACCGATGGGAAGTAGAAGTAGTAATCCATGGTCGTCGTGGAGTATGGCTCCAGGGTCACTGGACGTCCTTTGGAATAGAAACCACCTTGCAGAGGCATGGAGCCCATGGGGATTTGGAGGAGGAGATTGAGTTTTCGACGGGCGGAAGTCGGGTTGGTCAGAACAATCTGGCAACCGTAGGCGGTATGAGTCAGGAACTCGTCGCGAACGAAGTTATCCAAGCGTTCGTTACCGACCTGACGATAGCGGGAATCCTGGCGGTAGTAGTTTTGGGAAAGGAGGATCTGGCCGGCAGTTTCATCTTTTTGAGCTTCTTTGACTTCTTCGTGGAAGAGAATGACAGGGCTGGAGGGCGTGAAGGTGAAGGCACGGTTATCGACTTCACTCTTGTGATCGTCAGCTTCAAAAGGAAGATGGATCACAGCCAGGGCCAGCATCATTTCGGAGAAGTTTCGGGTGGCATAGATGATGTTGCCGGAGAAGAAACCTTCGTCTCCTACGTGAGCGGCGTAATCATTCCAGTAGGCGTTGACCTGAATGAGGTTCTGATCCTGGCGTTCGATGGGGAGTTTGTAGTAATTGTTCTCCGCATACTCCTTGGTGGATTCGAGCTGGCGAAAGAGTTGGCGAACTGCCTTCCGGTCAACAATCCGAGCATCGAAGTATTTGTCAGCCTTGCCAGAAGCCCTTGTACGACTGGTGGGTTTTTTCTTGGATAGTTGCCGCATTCTAGACTCTCTACTGGCCAATAAGTCTTTTGAGGACTCTTCCTCCATCTCTTCAGATACTTTTTCCCATTCCACTTTCAGTGCTTCGGTAGGCATTTCCATGGGAGCCATTTCAGCAGTGGGCACAGGAGTGTTTACAGGAGGAGGCGTTAAAGGTGCAGGAGCTGTGGCGACAGAAGTTGTATATCCGGAGAGAAGGCCTGCTTGGTCTGCGGATATTTTGGTAAAATCAGCAGCTCTTAGTGAATTTGATATCGATGAGATTTGCTTCTGCTTCCTTTCCATTGCAACACCCTTAGCTGCTGCAAATCCTGTACCTTCATCGTCATCCTGAGAAGCGATCTGGATGGCAGTATTGAATCGATGATTGTAGTCATCCGGGTTGAAGGGGATGAGATCCTGTTTGTCCTGGACAAATCGAGATAAGGCATCCGCTCCGGCTGCATCACTTTGGGCAAGGAGGATCTTCTCAACGTCATTCAGACGATGGAATTGCCAGGGTTCGGTGTAGGTGGAAAGATCGGCTCCGAGCAACCAATCATCCATGAAGGTTTTGTCCTTCTTATTGGCAATGTAGGGATGGATGACTTGTTTGAAGAATTGGGGATCTTTGTGGTAGAGGAAGAAGTTGAGTTCGTGACAGGAGTATTGGCTGTATTTCTTGAGTTTTTCGGAGGTTTCAAGATTTGGCCATTCTAGGATGAAGTTGAATTCCTGGAGGTGGGCATTTTGTCCGGAAAGAGTCAGGAGGAGGCGGTAAACGGTGTCGAGGCTGTCGTAGACTTGAAGGCGGGAGGAGGTGATGTCGTCCAGCTTGAGGCTTTCGCCTTTGTTGCGGAAGGAAATGAGTTTTTGTTCAGAGAAGGGTGTCTCGGGGTCACGGACCTGGGCCATTCGGTTTTCACGGGTATTGAGGTCCGATTCCTTGAGCGGGACTGGACGGTAGATGGTGATGTTGGGGTCGATGGCCAGAATGTGGAGTTGTTGCTGACCGGAGAGTTCGGAGATGTCGAGTTCGACCACCCCGTCTTCATCGGGAGCCAGGTTAGCGAGATGGACGGTCGAGTTATTGAGAAAGTCGAGGGTGGCGAAGTCCTTCAAAAGCCCGGTTGCACTTCCAGCATTTCCCTTTGATTTCTTCTTGGCTTTAGCTTCATCCAGTTTGCGTAGGAACTCTTCTCCAGCTTTGGCATCCTGACGGGAGGTTTGGGTATCCCGGATGGCCCATGGATTGAGGAGGATTCCGGGGCGAGTGAGGAGATTGCCAGGGTATTTGTGAGCATTGGCCCGTTCGAGGATGTAGCGGTATTCTTCGCCGATGTCGCGATCTTCTACGTAGAGAGTGCGGGGTTGAGTGAGGTTGAGGGCGTAGGCCGGTTTGGGAGCAGCTTTGTCCAGAATGGAAAAGTGGGAAAATCTGGGAGTGTACCGGGAGGCAAAGATGTGGAGACGGGTGAAGTCGTTGGTGTTGCCGAGCTGAATGGTGGCTTTCCCTTTGGTGATCTTGATGTCGTCAATGAAAAGGGGTTGGAGATCAGAGCCTTCGAGGTGACGATGACGTGAGAGAATGAAGTCCTGCTCCTTGTTTCGCGTCCCCTCGGCGATACGGAGTGAAATGGTGTGGTTGATCTCTTTGAGAAATAATGCGTAATTGCCAGCCGGGATGTCTTCAATGAGCAGAGAGCGGCCTTGGATGCGGGCCGATGTGGTGAAGTCCGTATGGTAATCGTTCTTGCGGAGTTGAAGAAGGGAGTAGATTTGCGAAGGTTTGCGACGTTTTGGATCACGGGGG
>CAYSOI010000555.1:0-3162 GCA_964432425.1 uncultured Opitutales bacterium
CTTCTTCGTGAAAGAGGATGACTGGGCTGGATGGAGTGAAGGTGAAGGCACGGTTGTCAGCTTCACTTTTGTGCTCTGGAGATTCAAAAGGAAGGTCGATCACGGCCAAAGCCAGCATCATTTCCGAGAAGTTGCGGGTCGCGTAGATGATGTTTCCAGAAAAGAAACCCTCACCACCTTCAGCTGCGTAATCATTCCAGTAAGCATTGACCTGAATGAGGTTCTGATTCTGGCTTTCGATGGGGAGTTTGTAGTAGTTGTTTTCCGCATATTCCTTGGTGGATTCGAGCTGGCGAAAGAGTTGCCGTACAGCTTTACGGGCATCGGCTCTTTTATTGTAGTAAACAGCTTTCTCTTTACCTACAAACCCACCTTCATCACGGACGACTCTGGATTGTTCTAATCGCTTCATGGATGCACTTCGCAAGGCAATGTCCTCCAGAGCATCATCAAAAGATTCAGAATTTTCCTTGAATTTGGCGGCTTTCTTTGGAATTGCTCGGGATTGAGGTTTCATTGCAACTGAGGGCATGGGAGCTGAAAAGGCAACAGCTCCAGGAGGTGCTGGCGGTGGTGGTGGTGCACCAAACGCATCAGCTTGAGGGGCTTTGGCAGCCATTTCAAAATCAGCAATCGCTCCGAGTGCCACTCCATTGATGTTCTTTGATCTTTCCAGCAATTGAGCATGTTTGGCAGAGGCAAAACCAGAGGAATCCCTTTCATCATTGGAAGAAATCTGAATTGCCGTATTGAAGAGACGGTTATAGGTATCAGGATCAAAAGGGAGCAGGTCTTGTTTATCCTGAATGAAACGTTCCATAGCTGGGGTATTCACAGTTTCGCTCCGGGCCAAGAGGATCTTTTCCACAGCATTGAGACGATGAAACTCCCAGGGCTGAGCAAATTCACTCAGGTCGGCCCCCAAGAGCCAGAGGTCCATAAAGGTTTTGTCCTTCTTGTTGGCAATGTAGGGGTGAATGACCTCTTTGAAAAAACAAGGATCTTTGTGGTAGAGGAAGAAGTTGAGCTCGTGACAGGAGTACTGGCTGTATTTCTTGAGTTTTTCAGCCAGTTCAAGCTGGGGCCATTCAAGGATAAAGTTGAATTCCTGGAGGTGTCCATTCTGCCCGGAAAGGGTGAGAAGAAGCCGATAAACCGTATCCAAACTATCGTAAACCTGAAGCCGAGAGGAGGTAATGTCTTCGAGTTTAAGGCTTTCCCCTTTGTCACGGAAAGAGATCAGTTTTTGTTCAGAAAACGGGGTGTCTGGATCGCGGACCTGAGCCATCCGGTTTTCCCGGGACTCAAGGTCTTTCGCCTTCAGGTTCACGGGGCGATAAATGGTGATATTCGGATCAACAGCAATGATGTGAAGCTGCTGCTGGCCGGCGAGTTCAGAGATGTCCAACTCGACAATTCCGTCTTCGTCTGGATGAAGATTGGAAAGGTGTACTGAAGGATGTTGCAGAAAATCCAGAGTTGAAAAATCCTGCAAAGATCCACTTCCGGACCCTCCACCTCTCTGAGCATCTTTGTGAGCCTTGGCCATGTCCTGTTTACGTCGATAGTCTTCACCAGCTTTGGCATCTTGGCGGGAAGTTTGGGTTTCTCGGATGGCCCATGGATTGAGCAAAATGCCAGGGCGAGTGAGAAGGTTGCCTGGATACTTGTGAGCATTGGCTCGTTCCAGAATGTAGCGATACTCTTCACCGATGTCCCGGTCTTCTACATAGAGTGTGCTGGGCTCGGTCAAACTGAGAGAATAGGCAGGCTTGGACCAGGCTTTGTTGAACAATTCAAAATTGGTAAACCGGGGAGCAAACCGTGTCGCCAGAACATGAAGGCGGGTAAAGGGAGTGGAGTTGCCCAACTCGATTCGAGCTTTGCCATCATTAACCTCAATCTCAGAAATGTAGAGAGGCTCACGTACAGAACTTTCCAAATGACGATGACGAGAGAGAATGAAGTCCTTTTCCTCATTCCGCTCCCCTTCTGTGATCCGTACAGAGAAAGCGTAGGCAGTGTCTTTGAGGTACAGCTCATAGTTGCCTGCGGGAATGTCGTCAATGAGTAGACATTGTCCCTCAATTCTTCCAGAACGTGTGAAATCCTTCTGGTAATCATTTCTGCGAAGTTGGAGCAGGGAAAAGATCTCAGAAGGTTTCTGACCTTCTGGATCGCGGGGAAGATTGATGCGGAGAGTTTCTCCAACGGCGGCGTGGAGGACTCGTGGTTGATTCACTTGCCCATGTCGCTCGGTGGCGATGTTCCAAAAGTAGGTCTGCTTGTCTGCATTGCGGACACGAATCCACTGGATGCCTGGCATCGCGGAAAGATAGACACGTCCATTTTCATCACTTTTCAGGGAGTAGCCATGGCTGGATTTGAAATTTTCGTGCTTGAACTCCAGATATACCGGCCGATCTGGAAGAGGCTCTCCATTCTTGCCCAGAACATCGAGAACGTACTCATTGTCAGTGAAACTCAGATGCGGAGAATCAAACTTGAGGGTCGTTTCAATACTGTTGACCTGATAGTGCTGGGTAGCTGACAAGTTGACTTTTTTCCCCTGGCTCAAGTTCTGAATCTGAGCGTAGAGAGTGAAGTGAATGTAACGGGCTTTGTTGGGAACAGTAAAGGTGTGCGGGAAGTCCTCATTATCGGCAAATTTCTGGATCTTGATTTCCTTGGATGTGGCGATGCCTTCATAGTCAGTGGTCTGCATAATGAGGCGGATGTTTTCGAGCAAACCTGGTGAGATCTTCCAGCCATTGAGTCGAAGCACAGGACGGATGGTCAGGGTGGCGATGTTGCCGCGAATGAGGGATTCCCGATCCAAATGCAGAGCGGATTCCATTGAGTATGCCTCGGAAAGGTGGGTGAAGTGCGACAAGGTGCTGAATTCGCCATCGCGAAGAATGATCTGCTGTCGCCCAGGACGGTTGCTGTAAGGGATCAGGATCACATGGTCCTCTTCCTCTGGCGTGTACTCCTTTCCGCTGATCCAGATGGTGGCATCTGTGCGAGGCTGGTTTTTGCCATCAACAATGCGGAGTTCGTGTCCAGCCGGACCTGTCTTTTCGAGGATACGGAGTTGGCCTTTGGTGATGAGTGCTCGGCTGCTCCGGCCATTGCCAATCAAGTCCACCACGAAGACTCCCC
>CAYSOI010000556.1:0-1475 GCA_964432425.1 uncultured Opitutales bacterium
GCAACTAGATGTTGATTAAATCATTTCTTTTTCGACTTGGTATTAGATCTCTGTTTCCATGGGTTGGCACTCACGGCTATTGGCTGTCGGCACTCCGTGCCTGGAGGGGCGGTTTCCTAACAGCCCGTTCGGTTACAATCTGTATTTCTGCCGCAAATGTGGATCAAGTTTGCCGTAGGATTGCATCCACTGTCCCGGTGCTGTCGGAGAACTTGGTGACGGGTACGTCCAGGCAATTGAGGAAGGTCAGGTACAGGTTTGAGAGAGGGATGCCAGCAGATTGCAGGTTGTGGTATTGGCCTTGTTTCAGCCCTAGGTTCTTGCCTCCGGCAACAAGGAGAGGGTAGTCGCGATTTACGTGGGTCTTACTGTTACTGGTTCCGTAGAAGACGAGTGTGTTGTCGAGCATGCTTCCTTGTCCCTCTGGAGTGCTGGCCATTTTCTCAAGAAATCGGGCGAGGCAAGTGGCTTGGAACTTATCGAAGGTTCCCAGGTTTTGCATGGCTTTTAATCCGGAGCCCGCAGCTCCATGGGCGAGTCGGTGGTGACCTGCGGGAAGGCCGAGGGCGTTTTTCGGCATCTCGTTCCAGGGGCCGTCGATCATGCTTTGAAGCATGTAGGTGGCGAAGCGGGCGGAGTCGGTCTTGAAGGCAAGGTAGATGAGGTCGTACATTGTGTTGATGAACAACTGCGGCTCGTTGACCGTGGCCTTGAGGGAAAGGTTGCTGGGGTCGACTTCCGGCTTAGGGGTGTCAGACCACTGTTGCATGCGTTCGATATTCTTCTCTACCGCCCGGACGGATTCCAGGTAACCCTCGATCTTCTGGTTGTCTTCCGCCCCGACCCTGTGCCGCATGGACTTCGCGGATTCCATTACTCGGTCAACCAGGGAAGCGTTCCGCTGATAGAGAGACTTTTCCTTGGCAAGGATGGAGGGGTCGGAATTGAAAAGTTGGTTATAAAGGGTGGTCAGGTCGCTCGTGGAAGGGATGGCACGTCCGGATCGGTTGTAAGACAAGGTGAGGGAACTACCCGTCGCTCCGAGTCCCCCTTCATTTCCCAGCACCAGGCTGGGGAAACGGGTCTTCTTACCATGTTCCATGGCCGCAACCTGGTCGATGGAGGGATGGATGATGGCGGATTGGGGATTGCTACCCGTCAGGAAGGAGTCCGCAGAGGAATGCCCGTTGGTGGTGACGACTTGGGGATGCTCCAGCCCTTGAAAAACAGATAGTTGCTCCGCAAAAGGCTGCATTGGCGACATGGTTTTTCCAAAGACCATCTTCCCGTCCACGACCCGTGGATACCAACTCCAATCACGGGAAGGATGATCCTCCTTGGGGGTGATGGCAAAGCCGTGGCCGACATACAGGGCGAGGAATCGCTTGGGCGGTACCGCAGGAGCTTTGGCCAAAGATTCCAGTTGAGGTAAAAGCATGGAGACGCCAGCTCCGTGGAGGAACTGACGGCGGGAA
>CAYSOI010000556.1:1575-3130 GCA_964432425.1 uncultured Opitutales bacterium
CTCCATTCGGGTGTCGGAATTCGGGTCGTAAAACAATGGATTGGATCAAGGCCGTTAGTCTGTAATCGCTTTCTTTAAATTCTTTTGCCAACTGGTCAATGGCAGCATCTTCCCGGTATCCCAGTGGACGCCCCAGAGCGAAGGAAAACATAGACCCACTGAAGCCTCTGGCAAAATCCCCTGCATGCTTCTCACGAAGCAACTTTTTCAATGCCTCCATCCCATGGACAGAATCCCCACGGATATCGGCTTCATCAGCAACAGGATGATACTTCCGGGATACTTTCTTCCCTGGGATCAGGCGGAGGATTTTTTCCCTGGGCAAACCTGTTGCACCAAGTGACTCCATCGCAACGCCCCAGGGATCAATGTCGCGGTGACAATCCAGGCAAATTCCTTTCCGGTGCAAGGCCAGCTTGTCCTTGGTCGAGAGGGCAACGGATTCCGGGGCTTTTTCCTCCAATTCAGCCAATGCAGGGACTTCTGCAGGAGGTTCCCGCGGAGGGTCGCCGAGCAACCTGGCCCGAAGCCAAACTCCTCGGTTGACTGCATGGGCATCCTCCCCGTCACCATGGGCAAGCAAGAATGCCGCCTGGCTCAATACCCCGCCCCTGTGGTCTTCCAGTTGAACAGGGGAAAACTGGTGCCCGCTTTCAGGCTTGGGCACTCCGTAGTACTTGGCCATTATGTCGTTCACAACCACGTAATCTGCGGACAAAATGTCCAGGCAACTGGCATCCCCATGCAACAAATGATCAAAGAAGGCGACGGATTGCTGCTTCATGTACTCTTTGAATTTGGGGTTCCAATCTCCGAAGTAGTTTGGGTTCACTGCAATTTGGTCAAGCTTGTGGAAGGCCATCCAGGATGTTGCAAAATCTGTAGTAAATCTGCGGGAACGTGGGTCGGCAATCATGCGGTTGACCTCGGTGGAAAGTTGCTCTGCGGAAATCTCCCCCGGTCGGGCCGCTAACTCCAGCAAAGGCTCGTCAGGAATTCCCCGCCAAAGGAAACCAGCCAGTCGCGAAACCAATTCGAAATCCTGGTTTTCCGCATCCTTTTCCACATCGGTATAAAACAAGAAACGTGTGTCCGCCAGGACCGCCATCAACAAGTCCCTCAGGGCATCAGCTTTTGTTGTCGAGTTGGCCAATTTGTCAGCAATGAGCCTATCGAGTTCCTTGACTTCCCCAGGGAATAACTCCCTTCGCCATGCACGTCGGGCAAAGTTCTTGAGCCCATCGGCGATCAATCCGTCATCGAACTTCCCCTCTTTCAGGAAAGGTTGCACACCCGCAGGCGGCCATTGCCAGGGAAGGTCGAACTCGATCCGCTCAATGACCGCATAACCTGTGTCCTTCATCACCTCCTTATAGACAGAAGGCTTGCCGCGGGTGCGATGATCACTCCCAGCATGGGAAGGCTTGAGCCAGTTCTTTTTGGCAAACTCTTCCCCCCATGCCTCGATCCAGCGGTCATCCGCCCGGATGAAGTGGGCATCTCCAAAAGTCACCCAATCATGGTTCTTCATTGGGGTGTCGGCAGGTGACCGCAA
>CAYSOI010000557.1:0-3123 GCA_964432425.1 uncultured Opitutales bacterium
CAACCCTGGGGCGGAGGCTACATCATGGATGGAAATTGGGGAGGGAGCATGAACCGTCCCCGAGCCACGGATACATACACAGCAAAATTTGTGTATCCCAATGATTCCAAAGTGGACCTGCTATATCGAGGTGCGATCAAAACCAATGCCACAGGATGGCCGCTAACTTTGTGCATGTTGACCACACCTCTGGACGAATCTGTAAGCTGGGAACAAGCACTGGAGAAAGCAACCAGCAATGAACCCCTCACCTACTTCTGCAACGATCGCGGATTGTTGATTTCCAGAACTTCGTGGGATCCTGACGCAGTGCATTTTCTCTTTCAACCCCGTAGCATTGTCGGCGGGCATCGACATGGTTCCCGCAACATGGTTTTATTAAGTTCCCATGGGAGAGTTTGGATCGACTACACACACCAAGCTGGAGGTAGTGCCAGCGGCAACATCATTGAGTCGCGTTACCAAAGCGTAACCCTGGTCGATGGCCAAGGTCAGGCCTTTGAAACCCCGCCTGCCAAGTTTGTCACCAAAGTAGACGTTCCGGAAGCTACTTTTGGAGTGGGAGATGCCCAACTGGCCTACGGAGTTCGCCGTGCCAAACCGGGAGAACTCCCAATCGAATTGAAACCCAATGATTTTCGTCTCGAAAAGAGCAGCCTGCCCTGGATGAATCTCCCGTGGCGACTCCTTCCCGATTGGTATAGTTCTGAAAAGTTGGAGCAATATGGGGCCATTCGAAATCAGCGTTTCGGTTGTTCCCATGAACGCAAATGGGAAGCCAACTGGTCGTGGAATGTTGAAAAACCAGGTGATGAACCCTTTCTACATGCCTTTCGAACCGCGGGCCTTGTTCGTGGGAAACATCCCTACATTCTGGTGGTTGAAGACATCCAGAAGGATAAGGAATCTCATCTCTATGAAATGCTTTTTCAAGTGCCACCAGATGTGGAGATGGAACGTGCTGGCTACTTTGAAATGAAAGATGGTCGCCTTCGAAGAATCGGTCAGGACGCTCCTCGCAATCCTATAGGCGAAATCCTTTTGAGAGAATCCCCGGATCCAGATCGACGTGCAAAATGGGGCAAGGAAAGTAATGGAGAACGACGTTTGTTGGTACGTGTTCTCGAAGCACCAGGAGACTTCACCCAAAACGGCAAACCCGGCACACTCGAAACCTACGTCCGCATTGCCCGAACTCAACAGATCGGGAAACGTCTGGTCTTACCAGGACGAGCCGTTTCAGGAACTTACAAAGTGCTGCTTTTTCCGCATGTACGAGGAGAACAACTGCCACTCACAGAATGGAATGCGAACCGCACCAAACTTAAGATCACCTGGGATGACCAGCAAGACCAGTGCACGTTTTCTCCTGGTGTAGACGGCAGAACCAGATTGGAATTTCGCCGCAACAAAGCCGTAGTGGCCACGCTCCCGTGAAGCAGTGGTGGTTGATTGGCCTTCTTTGTCTGGTAGGATGGATTGGTGGACCCTACCAGCACAAAGGCTTTTACCCAATTAGCAAAGCCATCCCCAATGATCTTAGAAAACTGGCTGTCGATTCTTCGGGGAATCGATGGAGTTTGGAAGACGGCAAAGTATTGGTTTATCCAGCACAATCCCCTGAGTTGCCAATCACGATCTCTCCAGATGGCAATTCCTCTCATTTAGCAACAGATTCTCATGGGCACGTATGGGCACTTGCTAATAAGAAGGTGTATGTACTCGATCCTAGAATGGAGAATCCCTTTTGGTTACACACAAACTTCAAAGGCAAATTTCTTACACGATCTTCCGACGGCAGAGCCCTGCTCTATAACGGCAAAAACCTGGAGCACCTGATGTTGTCTAAAAAAGGTATCCTCTCCAAGGAAAGTTCTTACCCATTGCCTGACGCGGAAAGGTTTATGGTGGACCATCGGGGAAAGACTTATGCTAAGACCTTACATGGGAACTACGGCCTTGAAGCTCCAGAAGAAACCTGGCAGAGGGATTGGATTGAAGTTGGTCATTTGCCCGGTAGTAATCATGACCTCTCTGGAGATGTATTGCATGGTAAGTTCTACATGGCAGGAGGTTTGACTGCCGAGTGGGGGTTTCCTGCCAGAAGCAAAGCATATGACACCGTTCTTTGTTTTGAGCCAGATTCCGAAAACTGGAAACTCAAGGGAAAGTTGAAGCACCCAAGGCGTTACAATGCAACTTCCCACCTGGACGGCGAAATCTGGATCATTGGGGGAGACAAGGATAAGGGGCAACCTCCGCTGGCCACAGTTGAAATTCTGAACCTGCAAAATGGCAAGGTTCGACCAGGGCCACCTTTACCTGCTCCTATTTCAATTTGTACGGCACACAATGTATGGGGAAGACTATACGTACTTGGCAGAGATAAGGACTCACCCGTTACAGCAAACTTTTATAGTATTGGCAAAGAGGAGGAGGATTGGACCGTGGAGAAGGAAGTTCCTGGAGTTTTTGGACCGATTGTCAGCACTTCAGATGAGGAAAATATCTACGTCGTAATTCCCCACAAGCACTTGGCCATCTTCAATAGTAAGTCGAAGTCATGGTCTCAACTCGCCATCCCGAAACCTCCACGATCCTGTCAGATTTCAGTTCACCAAAACGAACTTTGGTTACTCGGAGGTCGAGGAGTTGCAGAAGGTAAAGAAACACAAGTTCTCAATTTACATAAAATGGCTTGGCGAAATGGCCCCAAACTTCCCAGGGAACTGGTATGGGGCACAGCCTTCAGCCTAAACGACCAACTTTACATCACCGGCGGTGCTGCTGGCTCCTGCTACAGTCACCGTACTTTTCGATTAAAATAAATTACCCTTTGAACGAGGTCCGAATCTCCAGACCATCGAAATCATAGGATTCCTTAAGGTCTTCTGCATAAAAGCTCTTTGGCCCCTGAACTTATCGCTGAATCAATATCCCGAAGGGATCTCAGCCAATAATCTGTTGGAGTGCTGGAGAGTTGGAATACTGGATTATACCAATTCTAAAAAGGTTTGGTCATTATATCGGGGATGAATTCTTCAACAAATATCTAGTGTCCCGTAAGTTAAGTTCGCTGGATAAATGCGCGAGCATTTTTCCCCGAATTCAAGGCGTGAGGAA
>CAYSOI010000558.1:0-3119 GCA_964432425.1 uncultured Opitutales bacterium
CGCTCACGAGCTCCACCTTGGGCGGAAGCCAAGTTGTAATTTCGTTTACGGTTTGGAACAAGTAGTGTGAGCAATGCATCAGCGATCGTCGATTTCCCGGAACCATTGGCTCCTAAAATACCTGCTGTTCGACCATCTGGACGCAGAACTTGCACACGCCCATGGAATGTTCCCCAGTTGTAGAGAGCCAGCTCATAAAGCCGGTATCCGGCAGTGGACTTATCCGGCTCAAATTCAAAACCCAACTGGAAACCTTCAGCCATGATCTTGCAATTCTCCCTCCTCTTCTGACGCGTCCTCTTCCGAATCCGATTCGGTATCTACTTCCACACCCTTGGCTTGCAAATGTTTGTTCAATTCTTCCCAAATCTGCTGCAAAGTCTCTGGAGGCAACTTTTCTTTCAGTATCCGCTCGACACGATACACCGGCTCATCCCGGCTACCTCGTAGCTCACGGAGAACTCCAAGACCACAAGCTCTCGAAATCAGAGCATCCACTGTCTTGTGAAAGCTCTTTTCATCACCTCCCTTCCCTAGATATGGCTCCAGCATTTCTCTTAGTTCGGTCAAGGATCGGTAAAGAAAGTCTCCACCTTCCTGACTGTGATCAAAACGAAGTTGTTCCTCCCGAAGTAAAACCAGAAACAACGTAGGTTTGTAGCGTAATCGTTCGGAACGCATCAAAGCAGGTAAAGGAGCTTCACCATCTTCCTTCCAATTATCTCCTCCGGACTCTCCCGATTCCTGCTGTCGCAAACAGGCATACCCGGCATCCTCATCCCGTACCACTTCCAGACCCAATACACTCAAATAATCCCGAACTTTGGGATAATCCCGATTTAACACAGCCCAAAGTTCCTCATCCTCCCGGTTCACAGGCCCCTTGAGTAGTTGCACGACAACATGCCGGTATGTATGCCTTGCACTCATTTTTTCTGAAACAAAATAGTGGGACCTTCGACAAAACGAGGTCTTCTCCCTTCACCTAAATCATGTCGCTCCAGCTTGGAATCATCGATGATATGAGTATCTTCTTCTCCAGCAACAGCATGATAGGCCAGAAGCCCGACAACCCCATCATCAGGAGGATGGATCTCCAGCAATTCCCGCAAACTTACCTGGGGTTTAGACTTGAGAGCTTCTTTCACCTGCTTGCGATATTCTCCAAGGTTTAGGGGTTTGCCAAGAGTTAGCAATGTGGAACGAGCATGGTCTAAATCTTCTTCCGACTCTGGCTCTATATCTGAGAATTCGACGGATTGACGATGTTCGAAGAATCGCAATTCCATGAAATTACCGATCTTCGGTGGAAGGGTTACCTCCACAGGCCAATCTGAATCCTTTGGTGGATCTTCGGCAGACTTCATGGCCAATTTGCGAATCCCTGACAGCAACTCCTTCACTCTCTGAGCCTCTCCGGCATGAAAATCTTCCACCACCCGTTTGAGTTGTCGGCTAATTTGCCCATAAGCCCCTTGAACCACTCCTTCTTCTTCAATCAGTCGCCCTGCTAAACCGGTAAACACTTTTGGATCCAAACCCTCTTCGTGAGCCAACTTGGCAGCTTCTGAAGAACATTCCCGCAGAGTTTCCCGCTCTTTCGAACGAGCCATCATTTCACTAAATCCAAAATAACTTCGCCCCTGATCACAGAGCCTCAAGTCTTCCTCAGCATCCAAAGCCTGTTCCAAAACATCTCCTTTGGCGATTCCACCTTCGCTAAACTTTTTGCGTACGTTTCGAGCCTGTTCCTTGAAATTGTCTTCAATCGCTCGAAAGTCGGCCAGAAACTCCCCAATTGCCCGAGATAAATCATGCAAACGATCCTTCACCTCTCCGGGTTCCAGAGACTGGACGATTCCAGTAGTGCGAATGGTTTGAATTTCCCGATCCAATGCCCTCCGTCGTTCCACTAATTCATCTATCCGAACCTCAGGATCAGGATTCGCATCACTGGCCAAATTCTGAAGTCCCTCCAGAATACTGGTAAACCGGGACTTGGCAGTTGCATAGCCCCGGCTTTCACCAGACAGCCACTCCTCAAGAGTGCCCAACGCCTTTTCTGCATGTCGGGTCAGCTTATACACATATTCATTGTTCGAGCTGGAAAACTCCCTTCGCAGTAAACGAAACTCTTCACTGCACCAGTCTTTCAGATAATCCCTGGCTGATTTAGTAACTTCGTTACTTTCTCCACCATCTGTAACCTCCTCTTCTCGAAATTCCTCAATCCTGTCTTCCAATTTAGATTCCAAAACCTCTTCTGAGACTGTCACACAATCCTCAGCTTTGAAGGCCTCGTACAGAAAATCACAAAGAAACGCCCCAGTTCTTCTTTTCAGCAAACGAACTACCGGGGACTCAGAAAACAAAAGCTCATATCGTCCGGTAGGCATGAATTATGGACCTAAGTTGTGAGTTGTGGGTTATGCCAAGGATTTCGCCCAACTCTTTACCTGCTCTTCAAAAAAAGCAAAACCCTGCTCCGCTTTGCTTGCCTTGTAGAGGTCAATTTCATTGGCGATTTCACGACCATATTCAGCCCCACCTTGTAGGGGAATGACGCCTGATGACTGTATCGCATCTTTTAGAAGTGTTTTGTAATGGTTCTTTTCACATTTTTTACGGGGAGCATGATCCGTTACACTTTCACCGACGGCTAAAGACAAGGCATTGGAATCCAATAAGTACCAATGTTCGATATGGGGATCAGGAATGGTAAGAATGAGTGTATAATCACATTCTACCTTTTGCAGGTTTTTCTCTAATTGTTTACGTTTTTCATTCAGCCCTTTGCAATTTCCATCACTCCCGAGAACTATACAATCTGCAACCAACTCATCTCCATAGTCCTTCAAATACTCTTTCAACGCCTTGATGGACCCACCTCCTCTGGATGAGGGAACATGAATATCAAGGTCGCCCCTAGCGATTCCGTGATTTGACGCAATACGGATAAAGAGGCCTGGAATGATTTGTTCCTGGGCATTATCTTCTACAAAAAAGAGAACTTTGTACTTACCCACCGAAATCACCCCTTTCAATTCGTTCATCCAAATGATCCGCAATCTCGTTGTTTTTGTATAGTGGTCCTAAGCTTGAAAAAGGCTTGAACACCG
>CAYSOI010000559.1:0-1156 GCA_964432425.1 uncultured Opitutales bacterium
AAAAACAACTTCACCTGTCGTTTGGCTTCTTCGCCAGCAGGATCTCGTTTGCCTAAAGACCGAGTCGCACAGACGGTCATTTTGCCACCGTTCTTCTTCACCCAGGCCATCTCCTTATCCCGACCAAAGGGTCCCAAAGGATAGCAAGTGGATATGTGCATTCGAGTCTTGTGACGCTTCAGTAAATCCTGAAATGCATCGTCGCCCATGGCTGTAATTTGTTCCCGGTGCGTAGCGTGAACTTTTCTCCAGATGTCGATGCCGGAAGCTCCGGAAGCATTCACTTGAGGCAGGACATCCTCAAGAGGAAGATAACCGAAAAGTGCAGAGGACAGAACGTACTCAATTTTAAAGCAATCTGCATCCTGGGCAGAAAGCAAGGGAGCTATGGTGGACGCTCCGAGGAGCCCTTTGATGGTTTGTCTGCGGTTCATCATTCGTCTTTGAATTCAATCCAGTTCAAACCAATGACGCCATCTTCCTTTTTGATTTTGGCGATGACATATACATCGGCGAGTTTGGATTTGGATTTTAGCTTGGTGGGGATTTCCTGGTAAACATCTTCACCGGTGGCTGGAACTTTGACTTTGGCGATCAATTTTCCATCCAGAGCACCTTCGCGAAGTTGAATTTCGCCTTTGGTTTTGCCCAGACCTCCGGCCCGAACGAGGATGTTTTTCACTTTGGAGAGATTGAGGTCTTTCCAGACGATGTGGTCGCCGTTTTCAAATTGGCCGAGAATGCCGCGTTCGCCTTCGACTTGCTCCACATATTCCATTCCGGAATTGGCATCGTAAAGAGCGGCTTTCTTTTTACGGGAATGGAGAACGATAGTGGATTCGCCACGAAGAGGAGGAGCTCCTTCGGCACCGGCATCCGTGTAGCCTGCCGTGAGTAGCAGCACGCCTTCATTGGCACGAGCTTTGGGTTGTTTTGGAGAAGTCCATTTGCCTTTGGGACCTGCCATGGGAGCGGCTTTGTCTTTGAGGGAAAGAATCCAATCCACCATCTGTCGGGCTTGTTCCAGATTGTGTTGAGGGTGCGGCGGCATGGGAAGTTTGCCCCAGACTCCAGTTCCGCCGTTGATGATCTTTTTGGCCAGGTTTTCTTTAGCATTGGAAACCAATGCATACTTGGCGGCGATCTTTTCATAGGG
>CAYSOI010000559.1:1256-3116 GCA_964432425.1 uncultured Opitutales bacterium
CCGACGTGGATGGAGAGAGTGGACGAAGTGGACTGAGTTTTGGGATCGGTGGCGGTGAGCTGAACTTGGTAGGTGCCGGGCTTGGAGAAGGTCTGTTGGAGGTCGGGGGATTGGCCGAGTTCTTTGCCATTGAGACTCCATTGGTAAGTCAGTTTGTCGCCATCGGGGTCGGTGGAACTGGAGGCATCGAGTTTGACTTCCAGCGGTTGGCGACCTGCGGTTTGGGAGGCGGTGATCCTGGCAACGGGAGCACGATTGCCACGGCGATAGACAATGCGAACAATACGGCTATCGGTGTTGTGCCACCATTGGTCTCCGTATTCAATCATGTAGAGGGCTCCGTCATGTCCGAATTTCAGGTCGATGGGGCGGCGAAGATTCCAATCCGGAAGGAAGGGTTCCACGTCAGGACCCTCTGTATCAAGATCCACAGTAGCGATCCAGTTCCGCATCCATTCGTAGATGAAAAGTTGACCGTCGAGTTCTTTGGGAAACTTGATCGGAGTTTTGCAGGATTGATCGAACCGGTAAACAGGACCTGCCATGATAGAGCGACCTCCGCTGCCGACGGCCGGGAACTTTTTGGATGGCAGATTGTTAAACCAGATGAGGGCAGGTTTGGCAGGCGGGAGATTCTTGATTCCAGTGTTTTTGGGAGAAGGGTTGGTGGGCTTGTTGGGGTTTTGGCGGGAGATTTCCTTGTTATTATTAAAGTCAAACAATGGCAGGGGTTCGTTCTTTCCGATGAAGGCAGGCCAGCCGAAGTTTCCGGCAGTTTTGGTGGCAATGATCTCTTCGTATCCGACAGGATCGACTCCAAGCTTCGGCATGACATTTGGACCAACGTCGCCGATGTAGAGAGTGTTGTCGAAATCATCTACACTGATGCGGAAAGGATTGCGAATGCCCATGGCGTAGATCTCGGGGCGACCGTCTTTTCCGTCGGCGAAAAGGTTGTCTGTGGGAATGGAATAGGAACCGTCAGCTTCCGGTTTGATTCGAAGAATTTTGCCGCGGAGATCTCTGGAGTTGGCAGCCGAACGAAAGGCATCCCAACTGACGCGACCTTCCCGAAAGTCGACCGGCAAACCGGGGTTCCAGTGACAGTTGTCGCCATTGCCAATATAGAGTTGATTTTTGCCATCCATCCACATGGCCCCGCCCATGTGATAGATGTGTTCGGTATCGTAAGGAAAATCGAGCAACTTGACCTCTGATTCCAGTGACACGTTGTCGTTTTTGACCGTAAACCGACTCACCCGCATGGTGTCAGGTTTTTCTTCCGGACAAAAGAGAACATAGAAATGGCCATTGCTGAGGTAATCTCGATCGGCGGCCATGCCCAGGAGTCCGATTTCACCCTTTGCCCTGGTTTTGATTTTGCCGAGGGTGGTTGTGGTTTTGGATTCAGCGGACCAGAGTTTGATTGTCCCCCAGAACTCGACGAAGAGAATGTCGCCATTGGACATCACTTCCATCTGGATGGCATCATTCGCAGCCGGAACAATGACCTCTTTTTCAAAGCGGGATGGATCGTAGGATTCAGCTTGGAGGAGATGGCCAAGCAACAAGAGGAAGCAGGGGAATGAGCGTTTCATAGGTCTACATTTAGAATGTCCAAACAGGGCTCTCTTTCTGGACTTCGAGATACTTCTTTTGGAGGGCTTCGGTCATGGTCTTGAGGCGGTCAGGTTCGGTTTTGGAAAGGTCCTTCTTTTCGCCAATATCTTTGCGGATGTTGTAGAGTTCGAATTTTGTGAGCTTGGCGGTTTTGATGAGTTTCATGGAGTCTGGATTCACATTGCCGCCTAAAGGTTTGGAAGGGCCGTCCCAGTGGGCTACGAGTTTCCAATCACCATC
>CAYSOI010000560.1:0-3110 GCA_964432425.1 uncultured Opitutales bacterium
TTTCTGGCGGTGCAGGATTCCCCTGTGATGACTGGGAGTAAGTCGTGTGAATCTTCCGCTGATTTCTTGGGCAACTTGTAGTTCAATGCAGAGGCAAAAGTCCCCATCAGATCAATCTGGCTAACCAATGCATCGGACACAGATCCGGGTTTTGTCAGGCCCGGCCATTTGATGATGAAGGGGACATGGTGGCCGCCTTCATAGATGTCCCGCTTTAGACCTCGCAGTGGGTGAGAAGACCAGTGTCCAAACTTTTCATCTCTGGCGTAAGCATACTTCTCTGGACCATTGTCTGCTGTAAACACGACGACTGTGTTGTCCGCCTGTCCACTTTCTTCCAAAGCCCGAAGAAGTTGTCCGCAGGCGTCATCGGTTTCATAAACAAAATCCCCATAAGGCCCGGCCTTGGATTTTCCATCAAATTGGTCATTGGGGATGATCGGGGCATGCGGCGAGGGAAAGGCAAAGTAGAGAAAGAAGGGCTTCTTTGTTTTGGCTTGTTTGTGGATGTATTCGACTCCGCGTTTTGTGGTTTCCGGAATGTTTTGGTAGGGATCCCAACTGGAGTGCATGGGGCCAGGTCTGCATTCCCAATTGCCTTCCTTGATCGCTTTCCATTTGGAGGTCGCCATCAGTGTGTCCGGAGCTTGAGGCACTTTATCATCTTCAATCCAGCAATAGGGCGGGAAGTTGATAACGGTGTCCCCAAAATAGTGATCAAACCCATGAGCCAAAGGTCCGTCAGGAATGGACTTATTCCAATCAAATGCTTCTGGTCCCCAGACCTTACGTTTTCCTGCTTGGGTAGGTTTGGCTCCCTTCTTCTTAATCGCATCCCAGTCCCAGCCCAGATGCCATTTCCCGATGCATGCCGTATGGTACCCCTTTTCCTGCAGCATTTCTGGAAGGGTCAATCTTTCTGGCTTGAAGACGGAACCTCCAAACGCATTCACAATCCCATGAAAATCCCGCCAATGGTGACGTCCGGTGAGCAATGCATATCGACTTGGTGTGCAGATTCCTGAGGACGAATGCCCATCCGTAAATCGCATCCCTTCCGCCGCCAACTTGTCCAGTTGTGGAGTCGGGATCTTGCTCTTAGGATTGTAGCATCCCAGGTCACCAAATCCGAGATCATCCGCATACAGAATGAGGATGTTGAGAGGTTGAGCTGCCTGTGAAACTCCTGCAATGAGGAGGAATGCTGTCAGCAAGTACTGAAGGAATGTATTATTCATAAAGCTTTTGAGCTGGAAGAGATCATTATGGTTTGGCTCTGTCAAATTGGCCGGAGTGAAGGAAGTGAATCGTCTGACGAATGGCCGTCTTGTTTTTCATGATGAACGGATGGGTTGCATGGAGCACCAGAAAGTCGTCCATCCCCTCGACTTTGGCATTTTCGACCGAAACTTTGCCATCGTCTTTTCCGGCGATCAGGAGGGATAAAATGAGATTGATACTCCGGTCTCCGGTGATGATCCCGAGTTCAAAATTCACCTCACCTAGACTTTTGACCAATCCGTCCTCCTCTGTTCCTAGTTGTGAGCCCGCTGGTCCATTGATCCATTGGAAGATTTTCCAGTCTCCGAGCTTGTCCACCACTTCACTGCCTTGGTTGGGCGGGGACAACATGACGACTTTGCCAAGGTTCTTCAACGGGTCATGTTTTTGAATGTATCGTACCAGAATGCCTCCCATTGAATGGGTCACGAAGTGCAGGGTGTCCTCCTCATCCGAAACCTCAAGGATCCGCTCTTTCACCATTTTCGCCAGATCCTCGACGGTATGCTTTCGCGACGGGTACCCGATGTTCGAAACCTGGTATCCTGCTTGGGACAAGGCTTTCTCCATCTTCCCCATGGAATGGGAGGTCCTTGCCAATCCGTGAAGCAGGATCACACGTTCTGTACCTTGTGTAGTCGTCATCGATAAAATTAAGAAAAGCAGGAGTTTCCAGATCCTCATAATCGAAGGAAAACTTTGTTCAAGGTTGTCTGCAAGTTCTCAACCACGATATCCGAAGCGGGTGTTTGGGATCTTTGGTGTAACAAGAATCACTCTTTTGCATTTACTGCCAAAAACTTCCAAGTCATGGTGCTTTGCTCAAACCATCGTTCTTTATGAAAAATCTATGTCTCACCCTTGCATCCATGATGCTTTTCGCAGCTGCACAGGCTGCTCCGGTTTTGGATCAACCGGCAACAGGTCAACCCTCCATTGGCAGTATCGAAGTTTTGAGTTTTGCACCGGACGGGGTGTTGTTGATTGGAGATGGGAAGAACCGACAGGTGGTCGCGGTGGCAACAGGAGATGTCAAGAAATTGAATGGCGATTATGCGAAAGTAGAGGGCTTTGCCTCGGAGATTGCCGGGCGACTTGGGGCGAAAACGGGAGATGTGGAAATCATGGACATTGCTGTGAATCCGAAGTCGCGGAGATTGTATGCTGCGGTTCGGAAACAGGATGACAAAAGCTACCTTGTCGTGACTCTGGCACCTGGTGGAAAGATCGAGCACTTTGCCTTGGATAAGGTGGAGTATGCCGCCGTGCCTTTGCCCAAAGGTGTGGGGCGGGTGACCGATGTGGTTTGGGCGGGTAACCGACTTGTTGCAGCCGCCAGGGCCAATGAAGAATTTGCCAGTAAAATCTATGCCGTGGATGGTCCCCTTCAACATAATCGGGCAGGCCAACTTTACAGTGCGGAGACCTATCATGTCTCCCACCGCAGATGGGAGACCAAAGCCCCGATGAGCGTCATGATTCCCTATGAAGAAGATGGTAAACACTACATTGTCGGAGCCTTCAGTTGTACTCCTGTGGTCAAGTACCCGATTGATGCCATTAAGCCCGGAGCCAAGATCAAGGGCATTTCTATGATTGAACTCGGTTCAGGCAATCGGCCGCTGGATATGTTTGGCTACCAGAAAGCAGGCAAATCCAGTGTCTTGACCAACACTTTTCGATTTCATCACAGTCGCCGCCCCTATGGTCCAAGTCCACACCTGGCCTTCCGTTTTGACGAAGCTCTTCTGGGGGCTGAAAACGTTAACGAGAAGGCAATTCACCGTACTCGGGACAAAAACGTGGAAGGTAAGATCGACATTGCCGAG
>CAYSOI010000561.1:0-3099 GCA_964432425.1 uncultured Opitutales bacterium
TCTCTATCACGGGCTGCTGGCTCAGGATGTTCCAAGTCCCGAAAAAGTAGAACCTGCTCCAGTCGCAGTTCTTTCTGAAACCAATCTGACTTCAGGTGCCTTTGAGGCAGCCATCCAACATTTGGGGACCAGAACGGATTTAGAGCCCGAACTTCAAACTTCCCTTTCCACCACTTACAAGGAAGGGCTCTCAAGAGTAAAGGAGATGGAGGGCCTCACTCTCCAAAAGAAAACTCATGAGTCTGCCATTGCCTCCGCACCTGAGCAATTGGAGGCCCTTAAAAAAGAAATTAACAAAGGTGGGAAAGAGCTTACCAAGGTAAACTCTCAACTCAACACCGATGAACTGAAACCTTTACTCACGCAGGCAGAGGCGGATGAAGGCACCGCCCAAAAGGCACTGGAAAAACTTAGGGAGGAAACAAAAAGAAGAAAATCCCGCACGGGTGAAATCCCGAAGCTCATTGCCCAAGCAAAGGAAAAACTGGCTGAAATCCAGACCGCCCTGGAAGCCAAGCCCAGCCCCGAGGAACCTGTCGATATCACCAAAGCCAACCGCCTGCTGTTGCTGGCAAGAAAGTCGTACCGGGAAGTGGAACTTGCAACTCTGCAGGCAGAACTTAAAAATTATCAGGAAACCGCTGAACTCCAGTCACTTCAGACTGATTTTCAAACCTCCAAAGCGACGGTCCTTTCGAAACAAGTCGCCCAACTGAGGGAAGCCATAGCCACTGCCTCCAAACGGGAGGCGGAGATTGCCGCCGCCAAAGCAGCGGAAGAAGAAAAACGACTACAGGAAGCATTCTGGCAGTCCTTCCCGGACCTAAGTTACATTGCGGAGACCAATACTCAGCTTGCGGAAGAACTCAAAAAACTCAATAAACGCATTGCCGGAATCAATACTGAACTCACAGAGCATGAGCGGAACCTGACCAAGCTCTCCGCCGATTTCCAGGCGGTTCGGGACCGAGTGGAAGCCTTTGAAATGGCTCATGTTCAGATCGATCAGAATATCGGCAATTTGCTGAGAAAACATCGTAGTCAACTGAATGAGAACCTGATCGTCAGGGAGGCACGAATCCGACTTGGAGAAATTACGGACAATTCCATACGGGAACTGGAACATAATGAAAAACGACAGGCTTTGGCGGATTTGCCCAGCATCATCGAATCCTTAATCCAAAAATTCAAAGAAGCAGACCTGCTCCCAGACTCCTACACTACACAGAAAGTGGAAAAACGGATTCAGGAACTTTTGAAAACTCAGCGGGAACACCACAACTCCCTCACGCTGGAGTATAAGAATCTGGGAGACTTGCTGACTCGACTCAATGGGATTGATATCCAAATCCAACAACAAAGCCAGCAATTCAGCCAGTACATTGAAGAACGTGTTCTCTGGGTAAGAAGCTCTGGGATATTGAGCCCGGATTTTATGATTTCCAACGAAGTAGAGCCCCTGGCCGATTTCCTGAGTTTTCGGAGTTTATCAGGCATTCTCGATTTACAGAGGAAGGATCTCACTAGCAACCCTCTCAGCCTTCTGGGCTTCCTGATCGGTTTTATCCCTCTGATTGCATTCAGACCCCGCTTGAAAAGGGCAAGAAAAGTCTGGGCAGATAAAGGGAATGAAAGAGAAAACACCTCTCTGCTCCCAACCTTGATCTGTATCGCCTGCAATGCGATTCTCTGTGCTCCAGTTCCCTATGTATTGCTGTTTGAGGCACAATATTTGAAAGGTTATTTCCTGGCTTCATTTCTGCCGTATGGGACGCCTTGGTATCATTTTACAGAGGGATTGGTCACTGCCCTGACCTATGTCGCCGCGATCTGGTTTATCGGTAGATTTCTAAAGCTACTTACACGTCCGGATGGAGTCGGCATCACTCATCTGGCCTGGGCAGAAAAAGGATGTACACTGTTTCTAAACCAACTTCGCTGGTTTTTGCCCCTCACATTGGTTCTGGTTTTTATGATTGGGTACATCCAGAACAGCAGTCCCCAATACCAACAAGCCCGCTTGAGCTTCATGGTCCTGATGGTGGCGACCATGGTCTGGAATTTCAAACTCCTGCATCCGCAAAATGGACTTTGGCCCACAGCCAACCGAAAAGGAGCATCGTTCTGGAGCCATACTCTGTTTCTGGTCAGCTTAATCGTACCGGCGGCGTTGGTGATCTGCTCTTTTCTCGGTTACCATTTTACAGCATGGGAACTGGCGTGGAGGTTTTTTGAATCCATTGGCCTGTTCATCGCCATCTTACTGGTTCGGGCCATTGGCCTGCGATGGTTCTATCTTGAGAGGAAACGAGTTGCTCTGGAGAAACTGAAGCTGCGTCAGGCGAATGCCCAAAGCTCTATGGATTCAGGAACACCCACCTCTATTGATCCGACTTTGACCGGGATCAACATCACGGAAATCAAGGAACAAACCCAAAGTCTCACTCACACCATGGTACTGGTATGTTCCATCTTGGGTCTTTGGGGCATCTGGTCTGAAATCACCCCTGCCCTTAAAATTCTGGATCGGGACGCCCTCTGGTATGTGGAAGTCCCGGCAGAACAAAAGGAAGAATCCTTGATTCCACCTGCCATGTCCCTCGAATCTCCAGAATCGGAGGAAGATCCGGTTTCCATACCGCCTGCCATGGTTTTACAACCAATTACCCTGGCAGACCTTCTCTACGCAGCCGGTGTACTTGTGGTCACGTTCATCTTGTTTCGAAATCTGCCCAGTTTCTTGGAATTAATGATCCTCAAGCACATGAAACTGGAAACCGGCGGTGCCTACGCGACGACCACACTTGTGCAATATGTTGTCATTGGAATCGGCTCAGTTATCTCGCTTTCCAGTATTGGCCTTTCCTGGGAAAAAGTCCAGTGGTTGGCGGCGGCCGTAACTTTAGGGATTGGTTTTGGCTTGCAGGAAATCTTCGCAAACTTTGTTGCGGGCATCATTCTCTTGTTTGAAAGACCTGTGCGGGTTGGCGACTGGATTACAGTCGATGGTACGACAGGAAATGTTTTGCGGATCCGTATCAGAGCGACAACAATCATCAACCGGGAACGTCAAGAACTGATCATTCCCAACAAAGACCT